>CAYQRR010000001.1:0-2345 GCA_964419635.1 uncultured Chitinophaga sp.
CCCCGCCCCCCCACCCCCCCCCCCGCCGGCGGCGGCCCTGGGCGGCCCGGGGTGGGGGAGTATAGTTTGAATATCGGGTGTTGTTTTCAAATTGTCAATACCAGACCCTATAAATGACAATTACATGACAGTGGTGGTGTGGTGTCGTTCTATGAAAAAAGGGAAGCGAACCATCGATTCCCTTTGGGTTGTAATGTTACATAAACAACAAGCCTAACCTTACGAATAAGACAACTCCCTCACAAACCGGAGGACCTGTTACTTGTGGCCGGTGTTACTTAATGTAAAAGGGGAGTTTTACAGCCGAAACTGCATTTCGATGGTGGCGCCCTTATCGCTGAACACGACCATGTCGGCCAGTTGCATCATTAAAAAAACGCCTCGGCCATGTGTGCGTTCCAGGTTTTCGGGGGCGGTGGGGTCGGGCAGGTTGTTGTAGTCGAAACCGGGGCCCTGGTCTTTTACAATAAAGGTAAGGTTCTTGCCTCTGCCATCCAGTTCATAGTCAATGGTTACTTCTTTCTTTTCGTCACATTTGTTGCCGTGAATCATGGCGTTATTAGCTGCCTCTGTGAGCGAGATAAGAATATTTCCATAGACATCGTCACCAATGTTTAATTCGTTCTTGAGGTCATCAATGAATTTTTCAACGATGGATATATTGGAAGGGTTGCTATTGAACCGGATTGTTTTCACGGGTGTCTTTGTTGTTGCGAATTAAACATTTGTTTAAGAACCATCAAACCTGTACTCAACAATCTTTTACGGTTGCTGGATGGTGATGTTTCGGAAATATTTTTCAGCCAGATTTTTGTAATAAGGTTTCAGGGTAGGGGGCACGGTTTTATATAAGTCTGTTTCGTTTTTGCGCGCTTTCAGGTATTCTTCCAGCGAGGGTGGAAGCGAGCGCTGCAGCTCTTTGCCGGAGTTGCTTTCGCGTTCGGGTTGTTCATCGCGCTGGCGCTGTGCATTCTCAGCTTCCAGCAGTTTATTCATAATTTCATTTTGGCGCTTCTGCATCTCGGTGGTCAGTTGTTTGTTGACCAGATTTTTTTCGGTCTCTTCCATTTTTTTGATGGCTTCGCCCAGGTTGCCCAATGAACCTTTACCGTCTTTATTTTCCTGCTGATTAATCTTTTCCAGTTCTTTGCGAATCTGCTGCTGCATCTGGGCCATTTCGGCAAACTCGCGGCTCTGTCCTTGCTGCCCGGGTTTTTGTCCTTGTCCTTCGCGCTTCATCATTTCGCCCATCTTCTGCATCTTATCGTTCAGCTGTTTTTGCATCTTCGATAAGTTAGGCAATCCGGCTCCCGGTTTTTTGCATTTCATGCAATTCTTTTTGGGTGCACCGCTGCTTTTTTGTTCACTTTCGCTTTGCTGCTGTTGCATTTGCTGCAGTGCTTCGCTGAGCATTAGTGCCAGATTGTTATAGCCGGTCATTACAAATTGCTGCTGGCTCATGGCTTTTATCACATTGCGGTCTTCCATGTCGTCAATGCTTTTGCCCAGATATTTGTTGACGCTGGTAATTTCTTTGGTGATAAAGGACTTGATCTGGTCTTGTCGTTTGGCGAGCGCATACAAACTGTCTTCCACCATCTTTGAGTTTTCGCGAATGCGCTGCTGGTCTTTCATCAGTTCCACATATTTGGGATTGTTGATGTTGGTCGCCTTCACCTGGTTCATCAGTTTTTCTTCATCAAAAGACAGTTGCACAATGTTTTCGAGCAGTTGGCGGATGGCCTCCATGTCTTCTGCGTTTTGCTCTTGTTCCATCTGCATTTTCATGTCGCTCATTTTCTGCGAAGCGTTTTTCATGTTGTTGGCAGCGCTCTTCTGATTTTTAGACGCAGCATCATTCTTCTTTTGCTGCATGTCTTTTTGTGCATCTTCCTGCTGTTTTTCGGCATTATCGAGGCTTTGTTCAATGTCTTTAAAGTCCTGCTCGCTCTTGGTTTCTTCGTTCAGCTTTTTGAGTTCTTCCACATCTTTGCGTGCTTCTTTCAATTCCTGTTGTAGTTTTTCCTGTTGCTCTTTCAATTCCTTTTGCAGCGCTTCGTTTTTGGCGTCTTTATTTTCCTCGGCACGTTTGGCCAGTTCCTCCTGCTTTTCGGCCAGCTTCTCTAGTTTTTTGGCGGTTTCTTCCAGCTTTTGGTCAAATTCCAGTTTTTTGAAGAGCTCCAGCATGCGGTCCAGTTCTTTCTCCACTTTTTCGTTTTCGCTCTTCATGTCCTCCATCTTTTCCAGCGCATCTTTTTTTTGTAGCTGATCCAGCATTTTCTCCAGCTTTTCCATCAGCTTTTTCATTTCATCGCTCAGGGTTTTTTCCATCAGCTCTTTGAGGC
>CAYQRR010000001.1:2355-37926 GCA_964419635.1 uncultured Chitinophaga sp.
CTTGTTTTTCGGCTATCTTTTCGTCTACCTGCTTAAACTCCGACTGCTTATCAAAATTCTGCTCCAGCTTATTTTTCATCTCTTCCATCTGCTTCATCAAATCTTTCTGCTTCTCTATATTTTCCTGCAGGTTCTTTTTGTCTTCCCAGTTCAGGTTTTGTTTTTCCTGCAGTTTGTCTTTCATGGTCTGCAAGTCTTTTTTCAGGTCTTTAGCATCGTTCATCAGGTCTTTTAAATCCTGCTTTATCTCTTTGTTTTCTTTCGAAATTTCTTTGTTCAGCTCGTTCAGCGAAGGCATATTGAACTCCATCGTATTGCTGCGGGCCGATTTGCTTCCGTGTATGCCATCGTTGTCCCACACTTCAAAATAGTAGGTCATGCGGTCACCGGGTTTGATGCCGAGGTCCGAAAGGCTCCAGTAATGGGTAAAGCGCGAAGAGAGGCCCTTGTTGATGTTTACATCCATCGTTTGGTTGGTGGCTGTAGAAGAATCGGCTCGGGTAATTTGATAATGGAAGGTCAGGTTGCGCAGGCCATAATCGTCACTCACTTCCCCGATGTAATAGAAATATTTCTGGGTAGCCGAATCGTTACGCTCTTGCACTGCAATAATGGGATACAGGTCGGGCGTTACGTTTATCGAGTAAGAAGCGCTGTCGGCATCCTGCACCTGCAGGTTAGATGTTTTAACGGTATACAGCGCACTTTGCAGCATCGTTTTAGAAAGAGTAAAATCGTTTTCTCCGCTGCGTTTTACAGGATAGGCAGAGTCGCCCATCGCAAACGTAATAGACTCCACATTTTGTGTGCTGAAACGCCAACTCAGCTTAGTGCCGGCCGGCACCACCAAGGCGCCCATATTTTGGAGCATTTCGTCTTGCTTTCCGGTATAGGCCGGGTAGTCGCAACTAACCTCAAAACCGGCCACCACCGGTTTGGCTACCACTTCTAATTCATAGTCGGCAGAGCGAAAGCCATTGGCCGATAACTTGAAGCGTGTAGTTTTCTGAAGATTGATAAACTCGTACGTAAACGATTGTGCCGCTTGTTTTTTCAGCGTAGCAGAGTGGCCGGATGTTAAATCCTGTAATTGCACTTCGGCTGGCAACACATCCCCTTCTATTTTTACCTCCAGCAAAAAATTTTCAAACTGCAAAGCCTTCAAATTTTTATTGGTAACCACAAACCGAAACGGAGCTTCTTTTTCGTAAAAAGTGTCGTTGTGATACAGCCGCTTCGTTCCTTCTTTAATCACATTCGGTGCTGCAATGATGATGAACAGAAAAAGCAGCGCTGGCGGAGCAAGATATTTCAGATACTTTCTGTTTTTATTCAGGTCTATGGCAAAGGTAAAGTCCACCGGTTTTAGCTCCACTGCTTTTTGGTCAATAGCCGCCAACAGCAATTGCGACTCTTGTGTAGCTGATGCCTGATGTAGTTGCAGAATATTCAGCAGCTTATCTTTTACCTCGGTAAAATGGGTGCCTATAATTACTGCCGCCTGCTCGTAAGAAATAATTTTTCCCAGCCGGTAATAATGCAGAAGTGGCTGCACAAAAAAAGCTGCCAGGAAGGCCAGCGATGAAAAAATAAAGCCAAAAAACAGAATCTTGCGAAGCAGCGGTGAGAGATAGAAATAATACTCCAGCAAGTTAATAGCCAAAAAAAAGGCCAGCACATATACAACCGAGAATATAGCTCCGCGAATCAACTGATTCGTGTAGTATTTGCGAATAAAACGATCTAGTTTTACAACCAGCGAAGTATAAGATGAAGTGCTGCTCATGCGGTGAACGAAAATAGATTTTCGTGCGATTGAAAATACAACGTTCTCTCACATAGTTTGTTGTAATCCCGCTTTTTAGAAAAAGTTTAATGCATTTAACAGATTATCGGGCTAACACTACACCTCCCCATCCCGCCAGAGTTAGTTTCTCCCCGTTTAGTTTATTCCCCTTGCTGTTACTTACTTCCATTTTGCTGAATGTGCCGGGAACCAACATTTCCACTTTCGTTTTCCCAAAGTTTAAAATCACTACCACTTTTTCGTTTTCCCATGTTCTCGTATAAGCCAGCACATGGGCAGGTAGTTGATCCGTTGAAATCAATTTTAGGGCTCCGTGCGATAAAGCTTTTGTTTTGTTTCGGAGAGCCAGCGTCTGTTTTATCAAATACAGCAGGCTGCTGTCGCTTGCAGAAGCGTTGGCCACGTTTACGTTTTTGTATTCGGCATTCACCGGCAGCCATGTTTTTTCAGCGGTAGAAAAACCCGCGTTTTTTTCGTCATTCCATTGCATCGGTGTGCGCAACTCATCGCGGTTGAGTGTTTCATCCACCATGTTTACAATGCCGCGCGGAAGCTTAACATAATGTGGTATAGGATCCAGTGCTGTTTTGTAGGGCAGGCGCGCATCGGTCATGCCTACCTCTTCGCCATAATACATACATGGCACCCCGCGGAGGGTGAGTTGCATCAAGTGCAGCAGTTTAGCTTTGGATACATCATTGTTCAACCGCTTCATGCTCCTTCTGCGGTCGTGGTTGCTGAACACATAGGCCGGCATAAAAGGCTCCGGAAAATCGGTTTCTAAATTACTTACCAACTTTGCAAAATACTTAGCTCTGAACTGAAATCGCAGCATTTCAAAATCAAAGGCCAACGTTAATCGGTTGTTGATTTTATCGCCACAATATTTTCGGCTCACACTGCGGTCGCCAATAATTTCACCCAGCAACATTCGCTCGCCAAACGAATCGCAGACAGCCCTTAGCGTTTCGGCAAATTGCAGACTCTCGGGCCGGTTGGCGGTATAGACAGGACGCTGTAGGTGCGACTCAATGCTGCCGGACGATGGATTATTTCGGAGCGAATCATCTTCATAAATCGAGTTGAAAATATCCAACCGAAACCCATCTACGCCTTTTTGCAGCCAGTAGCGCACGTGGTCCAGCATGGTTTGCCTTACCTGTGCATTGCGATAATTCAAATCCGGTTGAAAAGGCAAAAACGCAGCATAGTAATACTGTTGGCGGATCGTATCGTACCGCCAGGCATTGCCGCTCACCATGCTCTTCCAGTTATTGGGGTGATTGGTCCACACATAATAATCGCGCGCTGGTCCTCGCTCTTCCGGTTTTCTGTGCCGGTCTTCAGCAAACCACGGATGCTCATCGCTCGTATGGTTCATCACCATATCAAACAAAATTTTCATATCGCGCTGGTGCACCTCGGCTATTAGGCGCTCTGCATCGGCCAGCGTGCCATACTCAGGCGCTATCTGCCGATAATCGCTTACATCATATCCAAAATCTTTTTGGGGCGATGCAAAAAAAGGAGAACACCAGATGGTCTCGTACCCCAGGCTTTTGATGTAGTCCAGCTTTTGAATTATGCCGGGAATGTCGCCCAGGCCATCGCCATTGCTATCGTAAAAGGAGCGCGGATAAACCTGATAAATGGTGGTGCAATGATACCAAGGCAACTGCCCCTGCATAGCCAAACAACTGCCGATGGTCACAGCCAGGCACATCCATATTTTTTTGCGCATAGGTTGCAGTATTACAAATTTCTTTTCACTTCGCCACATGCAGCTGCAAGAAATTCTTACCGGCATTTGTTTGGGCATAGCGTTGAGCGCCTGTTGCGGGTTCCGCATTTTTGTTCCCTTGCTGTTCGCCAGCCTTGCCGCCAGATTGGGCTTTGTGCCGCTGTCTTCCGGTTTTGAGTGGATGAACTCCTGGGCGGCAGTCACCTGTTTTGGCGTAGCCAGTGTGCTGGAAGTAGCGGCTTATTATATACCGGTGGTCGACAACCTGCTCGATACACTCACCACCCCCGGCTCGGTGATAGCCGGCACCATCATTTCTGCTTCCATGTTCACTGATATAGACCCCATGACTAAATGGACGCTCGCTCTTATTGCGGGTGGTGGCACCGCAGGCATCATTCAAAGCGGCACCGGCTTGCTGCGCCTGGGCTCCACCAAATTGACAGCCGGCTTCGGCAATTCCGTGGTCGCCACGCTCGAAAATGTTTTTTCGCTTATCGGCACCTTGCTTTCGCTGCTGATTCCGGTTGCCATGTTTGTGCTCTTTATTACACTGGTAGCCGGCACCGTCTATCTTCTAGCCAGGCGTTGGACCAGTCCATAAATTCGCTGGCACATCAATTAATGGGATAAAAAAAGCGGCCTCCGTTTTTTGGAGGCCGCTTTTTTTGGGTGCAGGAAGCTACAGTGCATCGTAACTCCTGCTTTTCTTTGGTCGACTACGAACAGCCCATGCTGTTTCCGCAATTCAGACATTTGTAGCAGGTTCCGCTTCTCAGCGTAATGTTTCCACACACGCTGCATGGTGGGGCATCGCCCTGCATGTCCTGTGCTGCTTTATTGAAAGCGCTCATGCTGTTGTCGGCCAGCGTAAACTTGCTGGGCTCTGTTTTCTTTACTGCCTCGGTTTTAGGAGTCGCTTTAGGCGTTACCTGCATTTCCGGATGGGTAGAAATATTGCTCTTGGTTTCTTCGGCTAAGTCATCGGCAATGTCGGTGGTCAGGTCTAGGCTGCTGCGTTCGCGCATGCTCAGCTCGCTGGGCGTTACGTGTACCAAATCAGTGCGCTTTAAATATTCAAACGCCAGCAAACGGAAAATGTAATCTACCACCGATGAAGCATTCTTAATATTCGGATGATCTACCATACCGCTCGGCTCAAAGCGGGTGAAGGTGAATTTATTCACAAACTCCTCCAGCGGCACACCATATTGTAAGCCAATAGAAACCGATATAGCAAAGCAGTTCATCAAAGAGCGGAACGAAGCGCCTTCTTTGTGCATATCCACAAATATTTCTCCCAATGTTCCATCGCTGTATTCGCCCGTGCGCACAAACACCGTCTGTCCGCCAATTTTTGCTTTCTGTGTAAATCCGCTTCGGCGGTGCGGCAGTTTTTTGCGCTCCACAATACGCGATAGTTCACGCATAAAGTTGGTGTCGCTGCTTTCCTGCATCAGTACGCGTGCGGCTTCCAGTACCTGCTCCGGGGTCAACTTGCTAAACTCGCCTTCGTTGCTCGGGGCCACAGCCAATGGAGCGGCTTCTGCTTTTTCTTTCTTGTCAGCTTTCTCTTCATCTTTCTTGTTAGAGAGCGGTTGCGAAAGTTTGCATCCGTCACGGTAAAGTGCATTGGCTTTCAGGCCCAGCTTCCACGATAGTTCGTAGCAGCTTTGAATGTCTTCTACAGTAGCCTCGTTTGGCAGGTTAATAGTCTTAGAGATAGCACCGCTGATAAAGGGCTGCACGCTGGCCATCATGCGGATGTGGCCGTGGGCGTGGATGTAACGCTGCCCTTTGGCACCGCATTTATTGGCACAGTCAAATACCGGCAGGTGTTCCTCTTTCAGGAACGGAGCCCCCTCCACGGTCATAGTGCCGCAGATATATTCGTTGGCGGCTTCAATTTCGTCATTGCTAAAGCCGATTTCGCGCAGCAAATTAAAGTTCGGTGCCTTATACTGCTCCGGGGTAAATCCTAAGCGTTGCAGCGTTTCTTCGCCCAGGGTGTATACGTTGAAAGCAAACGAAACGTGAAACGCGGAGAGCAACTGCGATTCCAGTTTTTCTACATCCGCATTGTTAAAGCCTTTGCTGCGCAGTGTATCTGGGTTAATAGACGGACAACCTACAAAAGAGGCAGAACCTTTCGCGTATTTTACAATCGCATCTATCTGCTCGGGGCTGTAGCCCAGAGTTTCCAGTGCAGCCGGCACGCACTCATTCACAATTTTGAAATAACCACCACCCGATAGTTTTTTGAATTTTACCAACGCAAAATCCGGTTCCACTCCGGTAGTGTCGCAGTCCATCAGCAAGCCGATAGTGCCCGTAGGGGCTATCACCGTAGCTTGTGCATTGCGGTAGCCATACTTTTCGCCCAGTTGCAGGGCTTCATCCCAGGCGGTAGTAGCCGCTTCCAGCAAATAACTCGGGCAATCTTTCGGGTTAATGCCCTGTGGTTTTATTTCAATGCCCTCATAGGCATTCGCATCGGCATTATAAGCTGCCAGGCGGTGATTGCGCATCACACGCAGCATGTGCTTCTTGTTCTTTTCGTAGCCCGGGAAAGCGCCCAATGCAGCCGCCATTTCTGCCGATGTTTTGTAAGCAATACCCGTCATGATAGCGGTAATGGCACCACCCATCGCGCGCGCCTTGTCGCTGTCATACGGTATGCCGCTCACCATCAATACCGAACCCAGGTTTGCATAACCTAAACCAAGCGTGCGGAATTCATACGAAAGCTGTGCTACTTCCTTAGACGGAAACTGCGCCATCAGCACCGATATTTCCAACACCATGGTCCAAATGCGGCTCATGTGCTCAAAACCTTCTACATTAAACTGCAAGGTGCGGTCGTCAAAGAATTTGCGCAGGTTAAACGAAGCCAGGTTGCAGGCTGTATTATCCAAAAACATGTATTCGCTGCACGGGTTAGAGGCGCGGATAGGGCCATCTTCGGGGCAAGTGTGCCACTCGTTAATAGTAGTGTCATATTGCACCCCCGGGTCGGCACAGCGCCAGGCGGCCATGGCCACTTTGTTCCACAGTTCGTTGGCGTTGATTGTTTTCATCACACGTCTGTCGGCACTGCGACCCACCAGACTCCAGTTTTCGCCTTTCTCCAACGCATGGAAAAAAGCATTCGGCACACGAATAGAGTTGTTCGAGTTTTGTCCGCTCACCGTTCTGTAGGCTTCGCCTTCGTAGTGGCTGTCGTAGCCGGCTGCAATCAGGGCCGCCACCTTATCTTCCTCCTTCATTTTCCACTCAATGAAATCCACTATTTCGGGGTGGTCCAGGTCCAGGCACACCATTTTGGCTGCGCGTCTGGTGGTGCCACCACTTTTAATAGCACCGGCTGCCGCATCACCTATTTTCAAAAAGCTCATCAGGCCCGAGGAAGTGCCCCCGCCCGATAGTTTTTCGCCTTCGCCACGAATGTTGCTGAAGTTGGTGCCCACGCCCGAGCCATACTTAAATATACGCGCTTCGCGGGTCCACAAATCCATGATGCCACCACCGTTTACCAAATCGTCATCTACTGACAATATAAAGCAGGCATGTGGCTGCGGACGCTCATAAGCCGAAGTAGACTCTTCCAGCTTGCCGGTGTCGGGGTTTACAAAGTAGTGTCCCTGCGGTTTACCGGTGATTCCATAAGCGGTGTGAAGTCCTGTGTTAAACCACTGTGGTGAGTTAGGAGCCGCCATTTGTGTCAGCAGCGAGTAAGCAATCTCATCATAAAACACCTGTGCATCGCGCTTGCTCGCAAAGTAGCCATAGCGCTCGCCCCATGTTTTCCAGCAATCGGCCAGGCGGTGTACCACCTGCTTAATAGAACGCTCACCGCCCAGGGTGCCATCCGGCTGAGGCACTCCGGCCTTGCGGAAATATTTCTGCGCTAATATATCGGTAGCCACCTGGCTCCAGCCCTTAGGAACCTCCACATGATGCATTTCAAACACCGCATCGCCCTTCGGATTGCGAATTACGCTAGAGCGTAAATCGTATTCCATAAGGTCGTAAACAGACACGTCTTCTTTTGTGTAGAGGCGATCAACCTTCAATCCTTTCTTTTCTGTCTTCTTTGCCATAGCGTAAAAATTTTTTCTTGGTGTGTGATTTATGTTTCAGGTGTTTTTTCTGCTGACTTTCGGGGTCGAAAAAAGGGTTACACATATATTTAACGTTCTCGAAATGTAGGTGTAACCCTTTGTCTGTTCTAAAAATCTGTTTTTCAGAAAACGTGCTACGAATCTATTTTTCGCAAAAACAGATTGCCACCCCATTTATTCACACAAAATGTGCAAACGCCTGTGCACAGTTTTGAAACCTTGTACAGGCTTCATTTCCTTGTGTGGAAAAACTTTACACGCTTTTTTTTTGGAAGAAAAACAGAAATTTCGGGTGATTTTTTTGTCTTAAAAATTAGGCGGGGAATTGGAAACGCGCGAAGGTTTTTAAGTTTCCCGAATAGCGAAATTTCTTTTTTATGCTTGCTTCTCTACGCTCATACGCAGCTTCCAGCCGGAGCTCGGGATTTACCTCCGCGTAGAGGATGCTCTTGCCATACACATATCACTTCCGCGTTTATATTCGCCCGCTATGAGCAAAGAGAACACCACCAATACCTTTCAGGAAATCATTTCCCACTGCAAAGAATACGGCTTTATTTTTCCATCTTCTGAGATATATGACGGCCTCAGCGCAGTATATGATTACGGCCCTTATGGCATAGAGCTGAAAAACAATCTGCAGCAACACTGGTGGAAATCCATGACCCAGCTCCACGAAAACATCGTGGGCCTCGATGCGGCCATCTTTATGCATCCCAAAACCTGGAAAGCCAGCGGCCACGTAGATGCCTTTATGGATCCACTGATTGATAATAAAGACTCCAAAAAACGCTACCGGGCCGATGTGCTGATAGAAGATGCCATGGCCAAAATGGAAGAGAAGATAGAGAAGGAGGCCGAAAAAGCCCAAAAGAAATTTGGCGAGGCCTTCGACCGCGAAAAATTTCTGGCCACCAACCCCAATGTGCTCCGCGTTAAAGAAAAGCTGAATGCTACCGAAGCCCGCTTCAAGCAAGCTTTGGAAGACAACAACCTTGAAGAACTCAAGCAGATTATTGTAGACCTCGAAATTGCTTGCGAACTATCCGGCAGTAAAAACTGGACCGAAGTGCGCCAGTTCAACCTCATGTTTAGCACCGAAGTGGGCTCCCTGGCCGATGACAGCAGTACCATTTATCTGCGCCCCGAAACCGCACAGGGTATTTTTGTCAACTTCCTCAATGTACAGAAAACCAGCCGCAAAAAGATACCGTTTGGGATTGCACAAATCGGCAAAGCCTTTCGCAACGAAATAGTGGCGCGGCAGTTCATCTTCCGCACCCGCGAGTTTGAGCAAATGGAAATGCAGTTTTTTGTGCGCCCCGGCACCGAAATGGAATGGTATCATCAATGGAAAGCAGAACGCATGAAATGGCACCGCTCCCTGGGCTTTGCCGACTCCAGCCTCAAGTTCTTCGACCACCTCAAGCTGGCACACTATGCCAATGCAGCCGTAGATATCCAATTCAGTTTCCCTTTTGGAGTCAAAGAAATTGAAGGTATACACAGCCGCACCGATTTTGATTTAAAAAACCACCAGGAACTCAGCGGCAAAAAGCTGCAATATTTCGACCCCGAAACCAACGAAAGCTACATTCCCTATGTGGTGGAAACTTCCATCGGATTAAACAGAACTTTCTTGGCCCTTATCTGCAATGGCTACAAAAACGAGAAACTGGAAGACGGCAGCGAACGAACCGTGCTGGCCCTTCCGGCCTTCCTGGCGCCTGTCAAAATAGCGGTGTTCCCCCTTATGAAAAAAGACGGCCTGCCCGAAAAGGCCCGCGAAATCTTTGACGACCTCAAGTTTGAACACAAGTGTTTTTATGAAGAGAAGGATGCCATTGGTAAGCGCTACCGCAGAATGGACGCCATCGGCACTCCGTTTTGCGTTACGGTAGACCATCAAACACTCGAAGACAACACCGTTACCCTCCGCGAACGAGATTCTATGCAGCAGGTGCGCGTATCACTGGATAAACTCAAAGAAGTGGTAAACGCCAAAGTAGACTGGAAGGTGGTAGCCCGCGGGTAGTATTATCCTCGCTTTGCCTTAAAAAAATCTTTCAGCAACTGCGAGCACTCTTCTGCCAGCAGGCCGTATGTTATTTCTGTTTTGGGATGCAGCACCTTGGCAGGTATTAAAGAATACCCCGCTTTTATATCGCTGGCACCGTATACAACGCGCGATACTTGTGCCCATTTTAACGCGGAGGCGCACATCAGGCAGGGTTCCAGCGTTACATACAGCGTGCAGCCTTCCAGATATTTACTGCCCATATAATTAGCTGCGGCTGTAATGGCAATCATCTCGGCATGGGCCGTCACATCTTTTAATCGTTCGGTTTGGTTATATCCCTTACCAATAATCTTGTTGTTGCACACCACCACCGCGCCCACCGGCACTTCATCTTCGTGCAGTGCATTCTGGGCTTCTTTAAGTGCCACGCGCATAAAATAGGTATCGTCAAAAATCATGATTGTTTCTCTTTGCGTACAATGAACAGATAGCCGACCAGTGCCGGCAAAACTAAATTCAGTAACCAAATAAAGGTAGTAGCGCTGAGCAGCGCCAGCGAATTATCGGTTATCTCGCGGAACACATACAGCGCAGCCGTACCTCTGAAACTAAAATCGAGAGCCGGCAGCAAGGGCGAAAAACTATTGAGCAGCAGCAGCACCCCGCTATGGATCATTATGGTGAATACCGTGGTTTCTACACCAAAAAACTGAAAGGCACACACATACTTCAGCAGATAAACCAGATAACGCACCAGCGAAAGAGCGATAACAGTGGACTGTGTGCGCAGGTCGGGTAACTCCTCGTTGGAAATGTAGAATCCGGCCCTGCGCAGGCCGGAAAGTTTAGACAGGAAATTATTCACTACATCGAATCGAAAAAAGAGTAAAAGAAAAACAACACTCAGGCCAATAACAATGCCCGACACAAAGGGATTGTTTATCCAAAGCGAGAAACAGACCGCTCCGGCTGCCAGAGTAATGGCGGTTTGTGCAATGCCCCCCAGATTGCTCAGATAGAATGCGCTTCTTCGCATCTCTGGCGACAAATGCCAGATTCGGCCACTAAACTCTCCAAGGCGGCCGGGGCTCACAAAGCCAAGGGTAACGCCCGACAGCACACTGCGCAACGCAGGCGCAAATGCGATATGGCCCTGTAACAGGTTTTGCCATTTGATGGTTTCCAGACACCAATTGACGGGCTGGAGGAGGATAGCCACCACAATCCAAATAACCGGAGCAGCCGACAGGTTTTGTGTAAACAATTGCCACTGTGCCCTAAAATCATTTTGAACAAACAGCCTGTGTGCAATCAGCCATACGAGCAGCGCAGCGATAAGGGCCTTCAGTAAAAATGAAAATGTAGAATTCATCCTTCTTGTTGAATGATTTTGTTCTCTTAGCCCTGCCAAGGCAAGGCGCAAAGATGGGCGAAGAAAGTAAAATCATTATCGGAATTGACCCCGGCACTATTGTGTTGGGCTATGGCATTATTGAAGTGCAGAAGCAGAAAATAAAGCTGCTGAGTATGGGGGTGGTACATTTGTCGAAGTATGAGGACGGGTTACTGCGCCTCAAAATCATCTATGAAAAAATAGCCGGCATGATTCAGGAGTATCACCCTACGGCCTGCGCGGTGGAGGCTCCTTTTTTTGGTAAAAATGTGCAAAGTATGCTCAAACTGGGGCGGGCACAGGGCGTGGCTATTGCATCGGCACTTACCCATGGCGTGGAAGTGTTTGAATATTCGCCCAAGAAAATAAAGCAAAGTGTAACCGGCAATGGCAATGCCTCCAAAGAGCAGGTGGCGGCCATGCTGCAGCATTTGTGTGGGTTTGAACTGCAGCCCAAATTTCTGGATGCCACAGACGGATTGGCCGCAGCTATTTGCCATCATTTTCAAACCTCCAATCAGCCCGCGGGCAGCACCAAAAAACTTTCGGGATGGGGCGATTTTGTAAAACAAAATCCATCGCGGCTCAAGTAGAGGGGTGGGCTTTACTGTTGTTTGTATTCCAAAGGAGTGGTGCCGGTTTTTTGCTTAAAAAAATTGGCAAAATGCGCAGCATCGGTGAAATGAAGGGTGTAGGCAATTTCTTTTACCGAATAATTGGTGTAGCGAAGCAGACGCCTGGCTTCTATCAAGAGTCTTTCGTGAATAAATTCAAGTGCGGTCTTGCCCGAGAAAGAAGTGCTCACGGCATTGAGCGCTTTGGCATGTGTGTGCAGTGCAGTAGCATAATAAGCCACCCCGTGCTCTTTGCGATATTGTTTTTCCACCTCCCTCCTAAACCCGATATAGAGCGTAATTTCCGGAGTAGCTGATGATGCTATCGGCAAGGCCATCAGCTGTATGCATTTATGAGTCAATACCGATAAAAAACTTAGCAGCACTTTATCGCCATGCCTTTGCCGGCTGTCATACTCGGCTTTCATGAGCGACAGCAGTTGCTCGTAGTAGTCCCGTTCGCTCTTAGGTATATCCAGCACGGCCGCCCGTCCGGCATCCATGAAACCAAACAGTTTCATGAGCAGGATTTTCATTTCATCGTCCTGCAACAAAAACTCTTCGGTGAACATAATAGCATACGCGCGGATGTTTTTATCTCCGTTGAGCGCATGTATCTGCCCGGGTAACACGATGTGGAGCGTGCCGGGTGTAATGTTTACTTCAGTAAAGTCGATCAGGTGTGTTCCGCTCCCCTTCAAAAATACAAACACGGTCCAGTAGCCATGGCGATGAGCCACATCTAACTCTTTAAAGTTTTCTCCGGTGAGGGATAAAAATTTAAAATGAAAGTGATGCGCAGCCGGAAAACGATGCAGTGGAGTAGAGGAGATGCCGGGCTGTTTTTCCATAGACGGGGGCGAGTTATAAAAAAGAAAGGTGATGCCGCGAAGCACCAACTTTCAAGCACACTACTTAATCACTAAAAATTTTTGGGTCTGTGTCACCAGGCCTTCCCCCGACAGGGTGGCCCAGTACGTGCCCGCTGGTAAATGAACGAGTTCCAGGGCCATTTCGTTGCCTGACATTGTTTTTTGTTGAATTGTTTTTCCCGACAGGTCGCTGAGTTGGAGGGTGTAGTAGCCGGCTGTGGAAGGGGTTATACATTTCACGAAGACTCTGTCTGCTGCCGGGTTGGGATACAAATCAAACTTGGCCTGCGGAGTTTCCTTTGGCAGGCTGTTTACCAATTCTTGTTTTTCAAAAAACCAAAGTTCGCGACCGGCATCATTAAAGTTGGCCGGTACCACCACTTTATTTCCAAACACGGTAAAATCAAATACATCGGCCATGCCACAACTGATGAGTGCATTAAACGGGTGTAGTGTGTTGCTGCCCACCGGTGCAAAAGACTGCGTACCCGATGGGGTGCCATCGCTGCTCATAAAATACTGTTGCTGCTGTAGCGTGTCGTAGGCAATAAAGAAAATATGATTGCCCAGGCCCAGCATAAAAGGCGCTCCATTGTTCCAGAACCAGGGCAGTCGTTTGTCGGTCAGGTCCAGCTTGGTGTGCTGCAACTGTGCCACGCCTACGGAGTGAATGGCCGACATACCGCTGTTGGCATAATACACCCGGTTATTGGCAAAAGCGAGCTGTGTGGCATAGTCTACATCTGTAGCGGTGGTTACGATGGCCGGGGCGGCATCGCCCGGTTCCATGCTATACAGATTAACGGCAGTCATGTTGGAGGCCAACAACCAAAGCCTGCCGCCATATACTTCCAGCTCGGTGGGGTAGGCATTGCTGCCCGGGGCCAGATTCAGGGGCTGCAGCAGACCCCCTGTTGTGCCATCGAAAGAATACAAATCGCTCCCCTGGCCCGACACGGCTCCCACAATATAAAGTTTGTTGTCAAAGGCTTTCATATCCTCTGCATACGCCAATGGAATATTGGCGGTGCTCAGGTTTTTTATCAGCGAGGTGCCGGCTGCTGTGCCGTCCGATTTCCATACGCCCGGCTGTCCGTTTTCTACCAGCACGAAATAGACATGGCCGTTCATTTCGCAGTAGCCAAACCCCTGCGCATATTGTGCAATAGCCGCCAAAGGCAGGGTGCCGCCCGGGGTGCCGTCAGTAGCCACCACCTGTGTAGCGGTGCAAAAAATAAACTTGTTCTGCAAGGTGGCTACGCGGCCTGTTTCCAAAAAAGCATTAGACGATTCGTTGAGCTCCATCAGCTTAAAGGTGCCCGAAGTGGTGCCATCGGACACATAGAGGTCGTAGTCGGGTGTGTTCCAACTGTTCAGGCTGTCTTCGGTGGCGGCAAACACAATTTTGTTCCCTACCCGGTGCAGTTTGCCTATGCCACTACCTCCCGACACATTCAGTTCTTTCACAAGTTGTGTACCGGCCTGTGTGCCATCGGTAGACCATAGTTCGTAGTTATAGTAGCTGTTCTGCGCTGCAAAGTATAACCGGCCGTTTAGTTCTACCATGGAGCTGAACTCGCCCGCACCATATACATGCTTGGCACTATCGCTCCACAAAAAAGCTTCGGTGCCTTGCTGCGGGTTAATTTCCACCAGTGAAAACTGCTGCGCGGTGGCCGGCAGGACTACTGCCAGCAATACCGCAAAAATGAATGTGTGTTTCATACTTCTTTGTTTTAGGAAGGCAAATGAAAGGGAAGCTCCTTTAGCAGGATTGTAAATACAGGTGAAACAGTTGTAAGTCGTTTGAAGATTCGCAGGTGCTGCATCGGTATTTGACAGGGAAGATGGACTAAAATAATTTTGTGGAGAAACATAGTCGGGTTATGAGAACTTTTTCTCTACTTCGCCCCGATTCAAAAAACGCACAAGAAATTAAAACCCCGCATGGCTTTATTTAACTTTCTCACTCAGGAAATTGCCATAGACCTTGGAACAGCCAATACGCTGATTATACACAACGATAAAGTAGTGGTAGACGAGCCCTCCATTGTGGCTATTGACCGCAAGACGGATAAAGTGGTGGCCGTAGGCAAGCGCGCCATGCAAATGCACGAAAAAACACACGAGAATCTGAAGACCGTTCGCCCCTTGAAAGATGGCGTGATAGCCGACTTTAAAGCTGCGGAAAGCATGATTCGCGAAATGATTAATATGATTTATGGCCAGAAGAAACCTTTGTTTCCTCCGCGCTATCGCATGGTCATTTGCATTCCATCGGGGATTACAGAGGTGGAAAAGCGTGCCGTAAAAGACAGTGCCGAGCAGGCTGGCGGACAGGATGTAAAGATGATTCACGAGCCGATGGCCGCAGCTATTGGTATTGGCATTGATGTGGAAGAGCCGAACGGTAACATGATTATTGATATTGGCGGTGGCACTACCGAAATTGCGGTTATAGCGCTGTCGGGTATTGTGTGCGACCAGAGTATCCGCGTGGCGGGCGATGAGTTTACCCTCGACATAGTGGACTACATGCGCAGGCAGCACAATATGCTGATAGGCGAGCGCACAGCCGAAATGATTAAAATTAATGTGGGCTCTGCCCTGACCGATATTGACTCGCCACCCGATGACTATGCGGTGAACGGACGCGATTTGATGACCGGTATTCCGAAGCAGATTATTGTGTCTTATTCGGAGATTGCTCATGCTATTGATAAGAGCATTTCTAAAATTGAAGAGGCTATTTTGAAAGCACTGGAAACTACACCGCCCGAGCTGGCAGCTGATATTTTTAAAACCGGATTGTATTTGACCGGTGGTGGAGCTTTGCTCCGCGGATTGGACAAGCGCATCAGCCAAAAAACAAAACTACCGGTGCATGTAGCCGAAGACCCTTTGCGTGCTGTGGTGCGCGGCACCGGCATTGCGCTCAAGAAGATGGATACGTTCACCTTCCTGATGGATGAATAATCAGATTCGGAAACAGACACCGGCCCGGCCCGGTGCGCTGTTCATTCGAGAATTGAAGCACCATGTATAACCTCTTTCGGTTTGTCGTTCGGTATTATCTGCTCCTGCTTTTTTTGCTGCTGGAATTTTTTTGTTTTTATCTGATTTATCGCAACAGCCGGTTTCATCAGGCTGCGTATAGCAATACGGGCAATGCGCTGAGTGGCCGCGTGTATTCCACTTCGCAGAATGTGGCAGGTTACTTTTATCTGCGCTCTATCAGCGATTCGCTGGTGAAAGAAAATGCTTCGTTGCGCGCCCGCTTGCAGGAGTCTTTGTATGATACCCGGGTGGACACCGGCAGCGTAAGCGATTCCTCGGCCCGCAGATATGTGCAATCGTATTCCTACATAGCGGCCAAGGTGATTCGCAATTCTATTGTGGAGCCTACCAACATTATTTACCTCGATAAGGGAAGCGCGCAGGGCATTACCAAGCAAATGGGGGTGATATCGCCCACCGGCATTGTGGGCCAGGTGGTGAATGTAACCGAGCACTACTCGGCTGTGATGAGCGTGCTGAGTAAAGATTTTAAAGTGAGTGCACGGTTTAAAAAGAATGACTATTTCGGGTATTTGCGCTGGGATGGCATTTTTCCGGATGAGGCCCGGCTGGAGGATGTGCCCAAGCATGCCCCCGTAAAAGCAGGCGACACGGTGGTGACCAGCGGCTATTCGCAGTTGTTTCCGCGCAATGTGATGATAGGGGTGGTGAAAAAAGTGGATGCCGAACCTGAAAAAGGTTTTTTGGATGTAACGGTGCGCCTTACCTCCGAGTTTGGTAACCTGAGTTATGTGTATGTAGTCAACAATATTCGCAAGGATGAGTTGCAGCAGTTGGATAGTGTGATTAACCCCCCCAAAGCCCACTAAGATGATAGCCCAGATACCGGTCAATGTATTTCGATTAATCATTCTGCTGTTGCTGCAGGTATTGCTGTTTAGCAATATGCGGTTCAGCATTTTTGTGAATCCGTATGTGTTTCCTCTTTTTGTTTTGTTGCTGCCGTTTGAAACACCGCGGTGGCTGCTGCTGTTTCTGGGGCTGGGAGCCGGCCTGCTGCTCGATTTCTTTTTGGGCTCCTGGGGCATGCATGCTGCGGCCTGCCTCTTTGTGGGTTATGCGCGGCCTTTTCTCATCAACATTATTACCCCCAAGGGCACCGAGTTTGAGGTAAGCCCCAACCTGTTTGCGCAGGGCATTGCGTGGTTTTCTATTTACACCACAGTAACCATGCTTATTTACCTCACGTTTTATTTTGTGGTGGAAGCCGGCACGTTTTACAACTTCTTTTGGCTGCTGCTGAAAATAGCAGGCAGCACGGTGGTGTCGGTTATCTTTATTCTGATTCTGCTCTACTTTTTCTCCGCGCGCAAGAAGCGGAGGTATGCGTAGTATTTCTCCGCTTTATCGCTGTGCTGCAAAAAACACCCCGATGGTGGGCGAGTTGGCCATGCTCCAGCCAAAGTAAATGTTGTTGCCGCGCGGGTGATAGCCGATGTAATCAATAGGGTCGGTGAAGGTGGTGGGCAGGCTGTCGGACGAGGTCCAGGTATTGCCATCGAGGCACTTGAGGCCAAAGAGCGAATAAGAACTCACCTGCATGGGGTAGTTGATATAAGTGGCATAGAGCCGGTCGGTCAGCAATTCGTCAAATTTCAGATTGCGCACCATGGTAGTGGCTCCACCGGCCTGGCTCTGGAAGGTGTGCGTGGCCCAGCTGGAGGTGCTAAAGTCGTAGACAAATACTTTGGAGGTTTTGGTGGTAAAGCTGGTTTGGCTGAGGGCCATTTTGCTGCCGGTGTAGTTCATGGTAAACTGAAAGTCGGTGTCTGTGGTGTCTATGGCGGGCAGTGGGAGATCGTCCCAGGTGGTGCCGTTAAACTGCCGCAGATAAAAACCACCGCTGAGGGTGCCCGGAGGATTGTAACCATAGGCCACCACACGCCCTCCACCGGCCTGCACGCCCAGGTAAAAGGGCAGACGCTCGCTGAAGGCCGAGCCGCCCAGCACTTCCCACTGCGCATTGTTGTAGCGGTATACATAAGTGCTGTCGGTGGTTTGGGCCATGGCATACACCTGCCCTATATAGGCCGACAGGTTATAGAGCTGATTGGTGCCAAAGTTAAGGTCGGGCAGGGCCACCAGGCCACCGCCATGGGTGTATTGATATACCTTGGTGATGTTTTGCCCCTGCGGATGGTAGGCAAGGAGGATGGAGTTATCGTCATAGTTAAACACCTTGCCGAAGTAAGGCTCAAAGGGCAGCGACACCACGTGCAGGGTATCGTTGGTATTGGGCAGGTGCACGAGGCGGAAGAGATTGAACTTATCGCTGACAATAGCATACAGGTTATCTGCGGCATAGGCGGTGCTGTAGACCTTGCTGATGTAATTGCCAAAGGGCACCCCGGGCTGGTCCTGGGCAAACTCGGGGAGGTCGGTCCACTGCAGGGCAAAGTTGGTGCTGCCCGGTGGGGGATTGTTGTTGTTGTCGCCATCGTCAGGGTTTTCTTTTTTGCACGAAGCTGCAAAGAGCAGCGCAGCAAGCAAGAGATAATGCAGGGCCGTAGATTTTACTTTCATGCCGCTAAAATAACAGGGCGCGCTTTCCGCCAAATGTTTTGGTAAGATTGGAGGGGGTTAGGGGAGAGGGGATATTAGAATGCAAGCGAATACAGGCATTAAGACAAAAGATGTAAGCTAGCAGTATCACAATGGTCATATTGTGACCATGACACATAATCTGCGGTTGGATAACTTTTGCTCAACACGGCAACTTTAGACTGACTTTTTAGCTACCTTCGTTCCAATAAACTTGACAATGGAAGACAAAGTGAAGATAAACATGGTATTGGAGGACTTGGTCGGCTATATCTCACAAAACGGAGTTCAGCGTAGCATCAAACCTGTTTTCAAAACAGAAGACTTCGCATTATACAATGACGACAGCTTGGAAGTAATGAGTCGCTTCCCCGACAACTATGTGGACATGATTTTTGCTGACCCGCCTTACATGCTTTCCAATGATGGATTTACATGTCAAAATGGGCGGATGGTTCCCGTAAACAAAGGTAAATGGGACAAGAGTAAAGGTTTTGATGAGGACTTAGCTTTCCACGAAACATGGATAAAGGAGTGCAGACGAATTCTAAAACCTGAAGGCACAATTTGGATAAGCGGAACATATCACAGCATTTATCAGTGTGGTTTTCTGTTACAAAAACTCAACTTCCATCTACTCAACGACATTTCTTGGTTCAAACCAAACGCAGCACCGAATTTAAGTTGTCGTTTCTTTACCGCTTCCCACGAAACAGTTTTATGGGCACGTAAAGACAAAAAGGCAAAACACTATTTTGACTACGAAGCGATGAAGAACGGTGATTTTCCGGAGGACAAAATCAAAAAAGCGGACTTGCAGATGCGTAGCGTTTGGAGCATCCCGACACCGACACCAAGCGAAAAAGAGTTTGGTAAACACCCGACACAAAAACCGCTTGCATTACTTAGACGCATTGTGCAAGCATCTACAAAACCTGGCGACATCATTTTTGATCCTTTCAACGGTGGCGGCACAACAGGTATTGCTGCCACACAACTTGGCTACAGAAAGTATATCGGCTGCGACATAAGCAAAGAATTTATTGACCTAACTATTCAACGCTACAAAGGATCAAAAGCAGCTAAAGGTCTTTTCATATGATGGTAACAAGAATAACAGCAATTCAAAATCTTGAAAAATACATCGGACAAGATTTATCTGTATATGCAAAACAGTTTGGCATAACAACATACAGGGACGGGAAACAAAATAAAGGTTGGAAAGGGCAAACACTAAATATGCTGTCAGGCGTTGGAATTGATAATAGGCAAGCTCCAAACGGTCTCGGGTTTGAGTTAAAGTCTACAGCATTCCACCAGGTGAAAGGTGAATGGAGAGCAAAAGAAACATTTGCAATTACCATGATCGATCCAGATAATCTTATTAATACTCCCTTTTTCAAAAGTCATTGTTGGGACAAACTAAAATCTCTTGTTTTTTGCGCGGTAACATGGTATGGAAAACACAATGTAAAATCAGAATTGATAAAGATTCAGTCATTTGATTTTTTAAAAAGCGATACACTGATTTATGAAATTGAAGAGGACTATGAATTTATACGAAACAAACTTGCAACGAAGGGCTTTTCTGCATTGACTGGCAAAGACGGTAAATGGATACAAGCCCGAACCAAAGGTGCAGGACACGGTTCAACTAGCAGGGCATTTTACGCACGAAAAGATTTGATAAAAGAAATCATCAAACTCTGACGAGTTAAAGAATGCATTTGTTTACTCTTTCTTAAACTAATCCCCCCCCTCCGTCATTTTTCTGTCATTTTTTGCTGCGGGTATTGATAGATAGGCCCGGGTTTGCCTCCTTAGCGCAAACCTACAATCTGTGATACTACATCGCCCCGCTTACTTACACCCTGCCTTACGCATTAGTTCCAGTGCACGGCCCGTAACCGCATGCTGCTGATAACCGGCTTTTATCAGGTAGCCTTTTTTCCGCAGGTTCATCATCAGCTTGGCTAGTCCGCCCAGCGAATATCCGGTGAGCTTGCGCAGCTGCGCATAGCTGCCCGGCAGTTCATTATAGGAATGCAGCAACACTTTGGATGCCGCCAGGGTGGTATCGTTCTTCCAACCACCAAAACCCGCTGCATACAGTTGAGATGCCAGGTGATAAACATTCTCATTACTAAAAGGCAGTTGTTTCGGTAAGGTGCCGGTTTCGTTACTGGCTGCCTCCTGCTGCTGCGGATCGGGCTGCGTATCTTGCATTGCTGTCACCGGGGATACCGATAGGGAATGTTGCGGCTGTTTTACTGTCTGTGGAGTTTCCGATAAGGAATAGATAGACTGTTTTGTTGTCATCTGGGTTTCTGATGGGGAATGAGTAAGCTGTTTTACTGTCTGTGGAGTTTCCGATGGGGAATGAAGCGATTGCTTTACTGTCATCTGAGTTTCCGATAAGGAATGAATAGACTGTTTTGTTGTTATTGGAGTTTCCGGTAGGGAATGAAATTGGTTTCCCGACTCTAACTGTTGCCTCAAAAGGCTGTTTTGGGCCTTTAGCGCTTCATTTTGTTCCAACAAAGCGTCCAAAACCTTGCGCAGCAGACCTATCTCGGACTTCCAATCAGATTCATCGGGGGTGCTCATGGCGGTATGTTTTACCCAAAGGTATAAAATATGCCGCATCGCAGGCAGCGGGCTTTTTATGTTTGGTAGCCGGAGGTGTGGGCCTTACAGCACCAGCAGTCCTTCTTCCTGCAGTATTTGCCAAACGGGGCTGCCGGTCAGGGTTTCAAAGGGCCGCTGCAGGCTTTCTTCATAATCCTGTTTGGCATCCTGATAGGTCACCTGTACCGGAGGGGGCATCCGCAGGGTGGTGAGGAGGCCCAGCACCCAATGTGCCGTTTCGGTTTCCAGGGTCAGGTAGCGGTTACCCAGCCGCCCCACGATGGTTATTTCGGTTTCCGGCCTTTTCTTCTTCAGCGACTGCTTGCTGCGCTGCAGCAGCGGCACCCCGCCCAGCCACACCAGGCGCGAGCTCATTTTAATATTGGTCCGCAGGCCTTCTTCCAGGCAGCAGGCGATGTAATCGGGGGCAATGGAGGGTTCCGGAATTTCAAAATCAAACCACTGTTGCAAAGGTTCCTCGTAGCCCGAGCCGTGCATAAAGTTAAAGAGCGAAATGCGCAGGCCTTCGGCAAAGCGGTCGTGGTCGGCCCCCGAGGGGTCTTCGTGATACAAATCGTTATCGGCAAAGCCGCCAAACTGCGGCCCCACGCGCGCCACCTTAAATTTTTGGGGATCCAGGCCCACGGGGCTATGGGCCGTCATGGCAAAGCGATGCCAGAAGCCCGATTGCAGCACCCCTTCTTCATACAGCTGCCGCACCATTTCCAGCGAGTCTACGGTTTCCTGCTCGGTTTGGGTCGGGAAGCCATACATCAGGTAGGCATGCACCATAATACCTGCCGAGGTAAAAGCATCGGCCACCTGCGCCACCTTGGCCACGGTTACGCCCTTCTTCATCCTCTCCAGCAGCCGGTCGCTGGCCACCTCCAGTCCGCCCGCCACGGCTATGCAGCCGCTGGCTTTCAGCAGCCGCGCCAGGTCGTGGGTAAAGGCCCGCTCAAAACGGATATTGGTCCACCAGGTAATCACCATTTTTCTGCGGAGGATTTCCAGGGCCAGCTCGCGCAGCAAAAGAGGCGGGGCGGCCTCGTCCACAAAATGAAAACCCGTTTGCCCGGTTTGCGCCACGATGGTTTCCATGCGGTCGCAGAGCAGCGAGGCCGTGAGGGGTTCGTAGCGTTTGATGTAATCCAGCGATATATCGCAGAAGCTGCATTTGCCCCAGTAGCAGCCGTGAGCCAGCGTGAGCTTGTTCCAGCGCCCATCGCTCCAGAGGCGGTGCATGGGATTCACCACTTCAATCACCGACACGTATTGGTCGAGCGGCAAATCGCTGTAGTCGGGCGTGCCCGTATCTTTCATGGGCACATCGGGCTCGGTGGCTCCATTGGCATACACCACCTGCTGCTGCTGCCGCCAAAACACGCGCTTCATGTTTTCGGCCGGGCGCTGGCCGTCCAGGTATTCCAGCAGCGAAAGCAGCGAGGCCTCGCCATCGTCCAGGCACACAAAATCAATAAAATCGAATACCCGCGGGTCGGCCAGGCTGCGCAGTTCGGTGTTGGCATAGCCCCCGCCCAGGGCTATTTTAAGGGCGGGATGTTTTTCTTTGATATAGCGCCCGCACTGCAGGGCGGCCAGCAAATTGCCCGGAAACGGCACCGACAGGCACACCAGCTCCGGCCGGGCGAGCTGTATTTTTTCTTCCAGTTTTTCTTCCAGCAGGTGGCCGAGCAGGGTAGCGGGCTGCCGGAGGGCTTCCAGCAAATCGTCAAAGTGCGTAGCCGTGCGCCCCAGCCGCTCGGCATAGCGGCTAAAGCCAAAATGCGGGTCGGTGGTTTCTTTTATCAGGTCGCCCAAATCTTCGAGATACAAGGTGGCCAGGTGCCGCGCTTTATCTTGCAGGCCCATGGTGCCAAAAGCCCACTCCAGGTCTTCCAGCTGCTGAAACCGCGAGGCCTCGGGCAAAAAACTGCGGTCGCAAATGGCGTGCGCCAGCGTAGGATTTTTGTTTTGCAAAAAACGCATCACCGGCTCCACCGTGCGGAGGTAATCGCCCCGCAGCTTATACATGCGGTAGGCGTTGGGGCTCAGGGTCAATTCTTTTTGGCCCAGCGAATCAAATAAAACAGAGAGCCCCTGCTGCGAAAAAAGTTCCAGAATCACTTCAATGCCCAAATCGGCCTGATAGCTCGCTATCTGCCGGGTGTTCAAAAAACCCTTGAGATAAGCCGTAGCCGGATACGGAGTATTGAGCTGCGTAAACGGAGGAGTAATAAAAAGTATTTTGGAATCCACGGGCAAATGCTTTGTTACAATGATAAGGACAAAGAGCGGTATTAAAAGCAAAAAGCCGATTCACGCAGGTGAATCGGCTTTCGGCAAGAAAAGGAATCAATTACTTGTTCACAATAATTTCGGCTCCCAGGGCTTGTGCACCGGCACCGGTCAGGAAACCTTTGGCAAACACGGTGTAAATTTTACCGGCTTCCAGCGTAATAGGGTCCAAATCCAGGGCCACCGTAGAGGTGCCGGCTACGCGCACTTCCAGATCATAGCTGCCCGCATCCAGTGGGGTAAAGGCGGTATATTCTTTAAATGCTTTGTTGCCAAATACCACTGCACCACCATCCACCGCTACGTCCACAGCCGGTGCATTGGGCGACAGGTGCACAAAACGCACGTGTGCTTTTCCGGCAGCCGGTGCCGTTAAATCATCGGCCAGTACCACTGCCGAAATTTTAGATACCGAGTCTACTGCAAATACGCTGTAGTTTTTGTCGGCCTCCAGGGTAAGGTCGGCATTAATGACGGTGGTGGAAGTTCCGCTCACGTTTACTTTAATATTGCGGGCACCTGATTCTACCTGCAAATAACCGGTATTGCTTGGGAAACTCAGCGCTGCGCTGTTTTGCTTGCTGCCGTCTACCAGCAGGTCCACTCCCGGTGCATCAGGCGATGCATGGGCTACTAATACGTTTGCATAGGTTTTGTCTGCTTCTTTTTCGCACGAAGACATAGTGAATACGGCTGCCATCAACAAAGCCGGGGCAAAGGCTAAAAACTGCTTTTTCATTGTTTTACTGATTTTTTTGTGATTGAACACAGTTAAAACACAGGCACTTGCGTTTTGTTTAAGATTTATGCTAAAAAAGTTAAACAAAAGGTTTTTTGCGTTCTATCCGCCCCGTACGCGCCAGGTTTATTGCAAAAAAAATGGCAATGGAAAAACCAACACCAGCCAGGCTGATTTGGAAAAATGAAAGGGAAAGGCCGATTAGTTCGCTCTAAAACTTACCATCAGCCAATCGGTGCCGTTCCATATAAAATGGGCTACATCATTGACCCCCATCGTTACCGCAGCACCACACTGCACATTGCTGGTGCCCTCTAAAAACTCGATGGAACCCGCAGTGCATTCTATATAGAGCAATTGACCGGTGGCGAGTCCGTTGCTTAGTACAACCGTGCGGTCAGTACCCAGCGTACCGCCAGTTTGGTTGATACGGATATAACTTTCGTTGTCAATAGTCACCGGAAAATTGTCGGTAGTGGCTGTAAAGGTAGTCGCTCTGGGTGCTATGGCCGCGCCACCGTCTACATGCAGTTTTACCGCGGGCAGATTATTATTGATACCTACATTACCGCTTCGGTTTATATAGAGGCGATCATCGAGTGTGCCTGAGCCATTCTGGGTATAGAAAACAATTCTGGATGGAACGATACCCGGGGTAATGGTGCTGTCTACCTCCACCGCTATTCTTGCACTTATATCCCAGTCGGTGCCTTCGTGGCCCCAAAAATCAAGTCTGCCCAGAGTGCCGCCTACCGTAAAAACAGATGTTGGACTGGCCAGATTACCTCCGCTTCGCTGAAAAGTAAAGGTCGGGTCATTAGGTCCTTGATATCGAAATAACAAATTATCCAGCGTGCCTTCGGACGCAATTTCAAACCTGGTACCGACTAATGTTTTACCAACCGCTGTTACCCCAATGCCTACCTGTGGGCGGCCCACCGTATCGCCCAATATAATAGTGTTGGAGGCACTTACCCTGGCCAGGTAACCAATCGCTGTAGCAGCATTCAGGTTATTGACCAATACATCGGCACTATCGCCTAGGAGGGTGTTGCGATAGCCGCTGTTATTAGTGAATCCGGCTTTATGACCCAGTGCGGTATTGCCATAGTTAGTCGTAGAGTTGAGTGCATAAGCGCCAATGCCGGTGTTGCTGTTGCCGGTACTGTTACTTACTAATACCGATAGACCCATGGCCACGTTTTCGGAACCGGTGGTATTACCTTGCATGGTTTGAATACCCATAGCGGTATTGCTGTTGCCGGTGGTGTTGTTTTCCAGCGTCCAGGTACCCACGGCCGTATTGCCACCGCCCGTATTGTCTTTCAGGGCCTTGCTGCCCACCGCTGTATTTCTGAAAGCGGTAGTCACCGATTGCAGTGCCTCAAACCCTACGGCTGTATTGTCGGATGAAGTAGTAGTAGAAAATAATGCCTTAGACCCCACTGCCACATTGTTTACAGCCTGTGATGCTAAAGTTGCCCCCACCCCGTTATTAAACAAAGCACTATCACCAATAGCTACCAGATTGCTCTTGGTGGTATTGCTGAACAAAGCCTGTGTGCCCACGGCCACATTGCTGTAGCCGGTGGTATGATTGGTGAGCGCTGCATAACCGATTCCTATATTGTTGCTGCCGGTGTTATTCTCCAATGCAGAAGTACCTATGGCCGTGTTGCGTGCACCTGTTGTGTTTAGTAAAAGCGCATTGGTTCCAATGGCCGTGTTTTGAGTACCGGTGCTAAAATCTCTGCCGGCCCAATAGCCCAAAAAGGCATTGCTGAGCAGCGGGTCCACTCTGCCGCTTTGCTGATTATTTGTTCTGATGGTAAACGGAATGTTATCGGTAGTGCCTATAAAATTGGTGCCGTCCATGGTGCCGCTGTTACCGGTTAAGTTCCAACTGGTGGGTGCTAATGCCGATCCGTAGGTGGCGTCACTGGAAGCTGTAACTATCCAACGGCTATCCGTATTAGAATACTGCACGGTAAAGGTACCTCCGGCTTGCACAAAGAGCGTATCGCCACTTCCGGTGGCTATTCGGTTAGCTGCAGTGGCTGAAAGCGACTCATGAATCACCTGCAGGTTGAATGAAGTAGCATTTTGTAAAGTGATAATTCTGCCGTTTACCCCTCCCGTAATTCCTCCAACAGAGAAAGGAGCGGTAGGCCCGCTAACCCTGTAAAAGCTGGCGTAATTGGTAGTGGTATTCACAGCTGTATTCAGCCCATTGCTAAGCGTAAGCGCATACTGGCGCAAAGCCAGGTCACCATTTACATCCAAAAAGGTATTGGGTACTATGTTGTTTATACCGGTTCTGGCATTCTTCAATGTAACCAAAGCATTACTACGGGATACCGCAGCAGTTCCGTTGCCTAACACAAAAAGCGGATCTGTAGTTACCCAGGTAGTTAGGTTAGATGCCCCCAATGTAGTATCGTTATACTGACCAAACATGGCGGTGCTATGCTGCCTGGAAGTTAAGTATTGACCATGTGCAAATCCATAGTCGCCCCTTACGGTATTTATTCTCCCGGAAATAAAACCAAAATCACCAAATTCATCATTGATTAAACCCGTGGCGAAGGCCACATCTCCATAAACTTCATTGCTTGAACCAATTGCACTGGCATGGTTACCGGTAACAGTATTAGCCACCCCAATAGCAACAGCCCCCGCTACAGAGTTAGTGGGTGTAACGGTATTGTTTGAACCTAAAACCACATTACCACTGCTGCCAATATTTGCTGTATTGTCCAGCCCCATAACAATAGAGTTACTTGCCAGTGCATTAATGATATTGCCATCTCCCGCTGCAAAACTGTTTGTTCCTGCAGCAATATTATTGGCGCCAAAAGCGGCAGAGCCTACACCGATATTTACAGCATCCCATTCAGTCCCTGACACTATACCTGCCCTGAAAGCCTGCTTTTGAGGTATCCACATGGCGCGTGTACCGGCTCCACTGGCCGGAGTAATGCCTGTAACGGTGTTGCCGGTGGCAAGCAAAGCCCCTCCGGTCGTTAAGCGTAATCCCTCTGTGTTGTTCCTTTTTAAAACAAAATCCTGATTATCGGTTGTGCCGGCAAAATTGGTTCCTGCGGTAGTGCCGCTGTTACCCGCAAGATTCCAGGCATTGGCAGAAGCCGCACTCCATGCCGGGCCACTGGCTGTATGTGTAAGCACTTGGCCTGTAGTGCCGGTGGGGATAGCCCTTACATATCCACCGGTAGTCGCATACATCAGCCGATCGGTAGTAGCCGTAGTGGCAGTTACGGAACCACCCCCGGTGCCTAAAGCATCCACCACCACATTGGCAGTTAAGCCACCAACATATAACTCAGCTGTCGGAGTTGCTGCGCCAATGGAAAGGGCATCTTTAATAAACACTAAACCATCACCGATGGTATTGTTGCCAAAGTAACCGGCCCAGTTATCCGCAGCGCCCGATGCAAAACTTTGCACACCGATGTTTTGCGTATTTGCTGCACCGGTGGTCACTGCACCACCACGCATGGCGATGTTAAGCGTGCCATCGCTGGCCACAGAGGTTATACCAATGGTAGTATCAGTAACAGCAATACCGCCACCCCTGGCAATGTTTAGAATACCGTAGTTTACTCCGCTCGAAGAGGTGTTGACTACACGAATCCCCCTCGAAATATTGGTATTGGTTCCATAGCCGTTTAAGACCTCTAACCCATTAACACTGTTGAGCGTAGTCGTAAACCCTGCCGGACCTGATTTTACCCGCACCGATGAAAGAGTCATCATTTCTGCGTAAATCGGAAGGTGTCTAAAGTCAGCCAACACCGTATCGGATACTGCGCCTGATACATTTAATCGGGATAAAGGCAAACCGATACCAATGCCAACTCTGCCATTGCTATCTATCACCATCCTTTCCTGATTGTCGGTTCTGAACCTCAGCGTACGATTATTAATGGTGCCTAAGAAGTTAGAGCCGCTTGTAATGGTATTCCCATTGACTTTCCAAAATAATCCTGCCGCAGAATTGGGGTTCTGAATTTCTGCTTGCGAAAATGAATGTGGAGCCATAAGCAAAAGCCCTGACCCCAGCAAAACGATTCGTAGATATAAGTGCATACCTTAAAGTTAAAGAGGACGTGTAAGTAGGCACTAATGTAACAATCTACCCTTCAAGAACAGTACAAAGTGGGGCGCGGCTGCGTTCCTTAATGGTTACATTTTGGGGCGGCAGCGGGCCGCTCGGTGCAGGGGGTTTGTATCAATCCAAAAAACTGTGCAGCCGAATAGGTAGAAAAGAAATTCATATCTCGGCTGAAAGGCACGCGCTTGCCGCCATGGCAGGGGCATTTGCCGGGGTCGGTGGCTACGGCATGGCCCATCCCTTTGATAGAAAAATACTGCACGGCTATAGCCCCATCGGCTCCTTTGTAGAGATAAAGCCGGATGCGTTTATTGTTTTGAAAACGAAGCACTGTGCTGTCGGCTTTGTTATCGCCCCCGTGCACGTTGGTCCATTGCTTAATGATTTCTCCGGCATTTCTGCGGTTAACCACCACATCGGCCTTGCCATGATACACCGACACCGTGGGGTAGGGCCCCGCATAGCCCGGGTAGGCGTTTCGCACCTTGTTGCCAAGGTTTTCGGCCCCGCGAATAATCCAGCCCCGCATAGCCAGGCCACCCAGAAAAAAATTGGAAGCACTGGCATAGGCCCCGCCCGAAAATACAGCTCCGGCTTTAAACAAATCGGGATACAAGGCCAGCATCGTGGTGGTCATGGCAGCACCGGCAGAAAGCCCCGTTACAAAAATTTTTTGTGTATCAATCCCATAATGGCGGATGGCATAATCTACCATGGAGCGGACAGACTGCGGTTCGCCCCGGCCGCGCTGCTGATTGTTTTCGGTATACCAGTTAAAGCACCGCACCGGATTGTTTTTGAGCGGCTGCTGCGGGTAAAGAACAACAAAGCCATGTTCATCGGCCAGTTTATTCCAGTCGGTGAGGCGGGCACATTGCTTGGCGTTTTGAATGCAGCCATGCATCACCACCACCAGCGGCATGCCCGGCTTTGCCTGCCCGGGGACATGTACATACATCCGCAGGTTGCGCGGGTTATCGCCAAAGTCATCGATTCGCTGCAGCGGCTTTTGGCCAAGCAGATAAACAGGGCAGCACCACAAAAGCGCGCAGAACAGAAGCCATTGATTCATGCGTCCAAGAATATCAATTTGTTGCAAACAATCGGAGGTGGGTTAAAGAATATGCCTGCGACTTCCTATTATTGTTCGGTGGATGCCAGACGAAAAATTGCCGTCAATGCCCGTTTCCTGCTTAGCAATAAACTGGAAGGCATTGGCTATTTTAAGCACGAAACATTGCGGCATATCGTGCAGGCGCACCCCGAGGTTGACTTTTATTTTCTGTTCGATAGGCCCTACAGCCCCGAGTTTATTTATGCCGCCAACGTAAAACCCGTAGTGCTGCCTCCGCCCGCCCGCCATCCGTTTTTGTGGCTGTGGTGGTTCGAGGTTTCTGTAGCCCTGTGGCTCCGTCTGCACAAAGTGGATTTGTTTTTATCGGCCGATGGTTTTTGCTCGCTGCTCTCGCGGGTGCCCACCGTGGCGGTAATTCACGATATTGCCTTTGAGCACTATCCGCAGTATGTGCCCTGGTTGACTCGCCTATATTGTCGGTTTTTCTTTCCGCGTTTTGCGCGGCATGCCACCCGCATTGCCACCGTGTCGGAATATTCTAAACAAGATATAGCGAAGCAATACCACCTTTCGCCCCATAAGATAGATGTGGTGTATAGTGCCGCCAAAGATTTTTTTGCCCCCGTGAGCGCAGCCGTTCAGGCCGCCACCAAAGCCGAATACAGTGCCGGCAACGAATATGTGTTATATGTGGGCTCGGTGAATGGCCGAAAGAATGTAAAGAATATGCTCCGGGCATTTGACCTCTTTAAGAGCAGGAAAGAGTCTTCGCTCCGGTTTTTGATTGCGGGCAGCATGGGTTGGAGCAATGAAGAAATGAAGGAGGAGTTGCAGCAGATGAAGCATCGCTCCGAGGTTATTTTTACGGGGCGACTGAGCGAGGCGGATTTGGTGCGGGTCGTTGGCAGCAGTTTTGCCGTGATGTATGTATCGCTTCTGGAAGGATTTGGGGTGCCGCCCCTCGAGGCCATGAAATGCGAAGTGCCCTGCATTACATCCACTACGTCTTCCATGCCCGAAATTACTGCGGGTGCCGCCTTGCTGGCACAGCCCGACAACCCACAGGATATTGCCGATAAATTGCAGCAGTTGTACGATTCGCAAACGCTACGGGCGGAGCTCATAGAGCGGGGTAAAAAAAGAGCGGCTGATTTTACCTGGGCCTCCACAGCCGATTTGCTTTGGGCATCCTGCCAAAAATTGCTGGTTAACACGAGATAGAAGCACATCATGAAAGATATACGGAAATTTCTGCAGCAGTTTATCTGGAGCGAAGAGGGGCAAACGGTTAATTCCCGGGAAGAGGTTTTTGTAACCGGGGGCGGAAAAAAGATACCCGTGTTCGTCAACGAATACTGGACGGCCAAGCAGCGTCAGGCAAATGCCCTGCACGAAGTTTCCTACCGGGCTTGTTTTAAACCGCAGTTGCCCGGGTTCTTTATTCAAAACTTTACAAAGCCCGGTGAACGGGTGCTGGACCCTTTTTCGGGCAGAGGAACCACCGCGCTGCAGGCTGCGCTATCGGGCCGCAGGGTAGCTGCCAATGATGTGAATCCGCTCAGCCGTATGCTGTGCGAGCCCCGTCTTTCACCGCCCGATATTCATGCGCTAAAAGAAAGGCTGGCAGCTATTCCTATCCAAATACATTTGAAGGCGGAGTTAGACTTAAGCATGTTTTTTGAAAAAAACACACTGCTTGAAATTTTATCCATACGGTACTATTTGCAGCAGCGCCTGCAGCACGGAACCTTTGATTCCATCGATGCCTGGATACGCATGGTAGCCACCAATCGCTTAACCGGGCACTCCCCGGGATTTTTCTCCGTTTATACCTTGCCACCTAATCAGGCGGCATCGCCTGCCCGCCAAAAAAAGATTAATGCCGACCGGCAGCAGCAGCCACCTTATCGGAACACGCGCGACATCATTTTGCGAAAGAGCCGGCAGTTGATTAAAGATTTAAACGAGCCGGACAGGGATGCGCTGCAGAACTCCGCTACCGACAGTTGTTTTCTCACCGGTGATGCCGCCCGCCTGCAAGCAATCAAAGACAATACGGTAGCGCTCACGGTTACTTCGCCTCCGTTTTTAGATGTAGTGCAATACGCAGCCGATAACTGGATGCGCTGCTGGTTTAATCATATTGATGCTGCACAGATAGAAGCCGGTATTACCATGGCTAAAAACCTGCCCGACTGGAACCGCAAAATGACAGCCGTGATTGCCGAAATCTATCGGGTAACCCGAAACGGGGGCTTGCTGGCCTTTGAGGTGGGGGAGGTGCGCGGAGGCAAAATAAAACTGGAGGAGCCGGTGGTGGAAATAGGCCTTTCGGTCGGTTTTCAATGCGAAGCCATAATGATTCACCAGCAGGTGTTTACCAAAACTTCCAACATCTGGAAAGTGAGCAACAACGATAAAGGAACCAACAGCAACAGAATCGTTATCTTCAAAAAAAAGTAGCACTATGCGTAAATCCAAAGAGGAGATAGTGGCCGCCCTCACCCATTCATTTCAACAGCTGGACAACTTATGCCGGGCAGTAGACCCACCACTGTTTAATGTATCGAAAGAAGGGAAGTGGACCCCGGCCGAAAATTTTCAGCATCTGGTTACGGCCACACGAATGACATCGCTCGCTTTTTCGCTGCCTAAATGGATGCCGCGCCTCTTGTATGGCCTACCTAAGCGCACTTCGCACGGCTATTCCAAAGTGGTCGATAACTATCAGCGGAAACTGAATCAGGGAGCCAAAGCCTCCGGCCCTTATGTGCCGAAAAAAATAAAATATGAGCCGGCCAAATTGCAGCATCAACTTGCCAAAGAAGGCGAACGGCTGGTGCGGCTGATTGCCACCAAATGGAGCGATGAACAGTTAGACGCCTATCAGGTGGCGCATCCCATTCTGGGTTTGCTTACGCTTCGCGAGTTGGCATATTTCACCATTTATCACAACGGCCACCATGCCGATATTTTACAGAAATACTATCGTTGAAATGCACTAATGCAGCGAAAGGGTGCGCATAAAATCCACGGTCATTTGAATGTCGTTGTAAATAATGCGGTCCTTTTCGTAAAAAGGTACCAGCTTACGGTAATCTGATTTTATCTGCTCTATGATGGGAGAGCTTCGCAGGGGTAGGCGAAAGTCGAGCGCTTGCATAGCCGTCATAAATTCAATGGCCAGCACCTTTTCAATATTGTAAACTACTTTATAGCATTTTACTGCAGCATTTGCGCCCATGCTCACGTGGTCTTCTTGTCCATCGCTGCTGGTAATGGTATCTACGCTGGCGGGGGTGGCCAGTTGTTTATTCATAGATACAATAGCTGCAGCGGTGTATTGGGGTATCATGAGGCCGGAGTTTAAACCGGAGTCGTTCACCAGAAATTTCGGTAAGCCTTGCTTGCCCGAAATGAGCTGAAAAGTTCTGCGCTCCGAAATACTCGCGAGTTCGCTCATGGCAATGGTCAAATAATCGAGCGCAATGGCGAGGGGTTCTCCATGAAAGTTTCCTCCGCTAAGAATCAAATCTTCTGCTTCAAAAATCAATGGATTATCGGTTACGGCATTCATCTCCTTTTCAAACACATCGCGCACCTGCGACACCGCATACTTTACTGCTCCGTGCACCTGCGGCACACACCGGAAAGAATACGGGTCCTGCACATTGTGTTTGGTCCGGGCGGCTATTTCGCTGCCTTTCAAAAAGTGAAGCACGTTAGCTGCGCTTTCAATTTGCCCCCGATGGTTTCTGATTTTTTGAATAGCCGGATGAAATGGGCTGGTTTGCGCATCAAACGCATCCACCGAAATGGCTGCGGTAAGGTCGGCCAGTTTGGCTACCCGCTCCGCCTCCAAAATGGAATAGCAACCCCACGAGCACATAAACTGTGTGCCGTTAATGAGTGCCAGACCTTCTTTCGATTTTAATTTGATGGGTTGCAGTCCGGCATTTTTAAGTGCAGTTTCTGCTGCGCATTTTTCACCATTCACCCGAACAGTTCCCTTGCCCAGCAAGGGCAGACACAAATGCGAGAGCGGTGCCAAATCGCCACTGGCCCCTAGGGACCCCACTTCCCACACCACCGGCAGAATCCCCAGGTTATATAGTTGAACCAGTTGTTCCACTGTTTCCAGCGATACCCCGGAGTAACCCTGCGCCAGCGCTTTTATTTTCAGGAGCATCATCAGCTTTACCACTTCCGGCTTCACCTCATCGCCCATGCCGCAGGCATGGCTCATGAGCAGATTTTCTTGTAGTTGTTCTAGCTGGTCCAGCGGTATTTCCACATCGCACAGGGCACCAAAGCCGGTATTGATTCCATAATGGCGTGCCCCGGGCACGGCTATTTTCTTTTCCAGATAGGCCCGGTTGGCTTTTATTTTAAGGCGTGCGGTTTCGCTTAACTCAATCTGCTGCGGCTCCGCAAGAAAACCCCGCACATCTTCCAGCGTAAGATCGCTGTCGGTGATCGTAATTTTGTTCTTCATGACATGGCTAAATAGGAGGCGAATGTATCATCTTTAAATACTCCACCGGTAGCCGGGCCGAGGCTGCTTAGCGCAGGTAAATGCTAGAGGCGGCATGGAAAGACGGACCCGATACTGCCACTACGTAAATACCCGTGGGGTATTCCGATAGCAGAACCGGGGCCGCCTCATTCCACCGGCCATTGGATACAGTTTGACCGTTGAGGCGACAAATGGTGTAGTCATACCCATTCACCCCCGACAGGTAAAGCCGATGATCGAGTACCGCCAAAGAGAGTTCCTGCGAGGGCGTATCGGTAATGGACAAAGGCTCGGCTACTGTAATGGTGAACGTATTGGACAGTTGGCAGCCATAGTTATTGGTAGCGGTTACGGTTATCGTGTAGGTGCCGGCTTCCTCATAGGCATACTCCGGGTTGGCAATGCCTGTAATGGTAGAGCCATCGCCAAACTGCCAGAGATAATCATCAATATTTCTTCCGGTTGTGTAAAACGAAATAGTTTGGTTGATAGCGGCAGACACCGGCAGGGCCATGGCGTTGAGCTCAATGGCGTTTCCTTCGAGCGAACGACTGATAGTGGCCACATAGGCACCATACACAAAGGCGATCAGATAATTGCCTTCAGCCAGATTCCCGAAGCTGAAATTTCCGGTAATGTTATTGAGCGATGCCACCAATGTGCTGGAGGCATCATAGAGCAGGCATTGGCTCCATTTTACGGTAGTGTCTTGCTGAAACTGAAAAACGCCATCGTTATTCTGACAGCCGGCTGGAGTATCAAAAATTTGCACAGGATACGACACGTGAATAAAAAAACGGCTTTGATTGTTTTGTCCGGTAGAGAGCGAAAAGCTGTAGTTGCCTTGCCGCAGGTCGTGAAAAAGTCCGAGTTCGCGGTCTTCTAACCGAATGATAGAAGTGGGGTCAAATTTGTCTATCAGACTGGCACTAATGCGAAAACTACCGGCACTATCTGTTTTAATGCCCAGCGTGATGACGGTGGTATTCGAAAAGGGGCCAAATCCATTGATGAAGCAGGCCTGATTATCGGAGGTCAATGAATAAATCTGCGGAACAAGCGGAGAGCTGTTGAATATTTTTTTGGCGTCTTCCTGCCAGTTGTATAGCGCGGTGGTGCCGTAGTCCAGATACACGGTGGTTTCATCCAGCAGGCTGGTTTGCGCATTGGTAATACGCAGGGCCAGGGTTTTTTTGGTAGCGGCTTGGCCCAGCATAGCCCATAGCAGGAGTACGAGGAGTAAATAAAATCGCATATGAGGGTCCGGTTTAGTGCTTATCGGGAAGAGGTTCTCCGGGTCTCTTCCGTTGCAAGCAAAGGTAAACAACAAAAATGGCGCAACGGTTCCAGCAACACTAAAATTGTGCCAAAGCCTGCCGCCCGGATTTATTGGGCAGTAAGGATGGCCGCTATGCCCGACAAGTCCAGATCCGGAGTAGTGGTTCTTGTTTTTGTGTTGCGAAGAATAAACCGGCCCGACTGTACTTCATTTGCTCCAACCTCTACCATATACGGTATGTTTTTTTGCTCAACGTAGCCAAAGTGTTTTTGCTTTTTCACGTTGCCCAAAAATATTTCGGCCGGCAGGTTCAGGTTTCTCAACTGTTGCACCTGCTCAAAGGCAAACAATTCGCAAGTGCTATCGCGCGGCACAAAGAGCACCTTTACTCCCTGGCTGATAGTATCGGGAAACAGATTCAATTCCTCCATTACATCATAAATGCGCTCAATGCCAAAACTAATACCTACGCCACTCATGTTTTGTCCACCAAACATTTCGGTAAGGTTGTCGTAGCGACCACCGCCACCAAGGGAGCCAATAGCGGAAGACGGACAAGAAATTTCCCAAATGGTTCCTGTGTAATAATCCAAACCGCGCATGAGTGAAGCCGAAAATGATACGGTTGTATCTTCGATAAAATGCTTCATAACCTCCTGCACTTCCAGAGAGGCTGCTGTATCTTTAAACGCAGCGTAGGGCTTATTGAAAAGGTAT
>CAYQRR010000002.1:0-12602 GCA_964419635.1 uncultured Chitinophaga sp.
TAATGCAGCGCGAAAAAATTTACGAACTTTTAGAGCGCAAATACAAGCAATACAACTCCCCGTCATTTATTGAAAACGACCCCATTTCCATCCCGCATCGGTTTACCAAAAAGCAGGACATAGAAATTATCGGCTTCTGGGTGGCCATGCTGGCCTGGGGAAACAGAAAGTCAATTATTGCCTCAGGAAATAAATTAGTTGAGCTTTTGGAAGGTGCGCCACACGATTTTGTTTTAAACCATAGGGAAAAAGATTTAAAACGATTTCTTGATTTTAAGCATCGCACATTCAACGCTACTGATGCACTCTACTTTATGGAATTATTCAAACAGCATTATTCCAAACACGAATCGCTGGAGGATGCTTTTTTACCATCAGTCCATCGGTCATTCTGTAAATCATCTATCTGCTTTTCACAACTACTTCTTTTCGCTCGAAGATGCTCCACAGCGTACGCGTAAACATATTGCCACACCGGAAAGAAATTCCACTTGCAAGAGGATGAATATGTTTTTGCGCTGGATGGTACGTAAAGACAAAAGCGGAGTTGATTTTGGTTTATGGAAAAAGATAAAACCATCACAGCTATTTATTCCACTCGATGTACATGTAGACAGAACAGCGCGCAAAATCGGTTTAATAAAACGCAAACAAACGGATTGGCAAACTGTGGTTGAGTTGACCGAAAAACTAAGACAATTCGATCCGAAAGACCCGGTGAAGTATGACTATGCTTTGTTTGGTATAAGTGTGTTAGATGACTTAAGGGCAATCTGAACTTTGAATACTTCTTGAGTTTTACAATAATGATGTCCTACATCATTGGTGCTGCTGTTTATAATCATGATTTAGGATACCGAAGAGTTGTCTCTTCGCCCCTAAAATTAAACATCATGAAAAAACTAGACTTTCTATTCCTCGTAGTGCTGCTTTTCGGTGAACTCGGCCTTTCTGCCGGTGAGCCAATAGTAAAGCAGGTTCCTATTTCTTCTACCAATGTGAATCTCCGGGCATCTTCAGCAGTTGTTCTGGCTACAATGCCATTCGATGCACCCACAGCCGGTCGAGTGGTGGTTCGTATGGATGGTTATTGCGTGTCCGATTCTGCGGATCGGATAATTATAGCTGCCAGTAATGTACCCGATTGGGGCACCAATGACGGGAACGTGTCCTTTTTTGCACCCCATACAGATTTCAAAAGACGTTCCTTTTCACACACGCGCGTGTATGATGTAGTACAGGGACTTGATACTTTTTATGCAGTGGCGCAAAATTATGTAGATGAGAACGGAAGCGGAATTGCTTCTGTTTATGGTCATTTAACGCTGGAGTTTTTCCCGGCAGCCGGTCCTGCCATGGTTATAGATGGTAATATCAATTATAGTGGCGATGTGCGTAGCACACAGAAAGTGTTGCAACGTGTATTTTCTCCTTCTACTCCCCCGGGCAAAGCGGTGGTACACTTGGATGGCAAAGTAATTTCAGATGCCGGTGATCGTATTGTGCTTTCAGCCGCAAACGTTCCTTCCTGGTTGGTAGGCGATGGCAGCGTTGCGGTAAGAGCCTATAATTCGTATCAAAAAAACAGCCCTTACTCACACTCTCGCCTTTATACAGCAAACTCATCGCTGGATACGCTCTATGCGGTATGTAGAAATGTAGTGGATGCTTCGGGTAGCGGAACGGCATCTGTGTATGGCAACTTGAGTGTGGAGTATTTCCCCAACGGAGGCCTAGCGCAGGTAGAAGCTAAAGGAATAGAACTAAATGATGTGGATGCAGAAGGTGCTCCGGTAGCTTTTGATTCTATTACGATTACTACCACGGTTCCCGGGTATGCTCTGGCTCAATTAGATGGCTACTGCACTTCGCAACTGGGCGATGAAATGCTTTTTGCAGTAAACAATATACCTGACTGGGGCGGCAACGAAGGACATGTAACCGTTTCTGCGGCTTATAACACTAACAAATTCAGTACGATTTCTCATTCACGGTTATTTTCAATTGCCCCCGGCACACACACTTACTATAGCGTAGTAGAAAATTTTGGTAATACGGCCGGTGATGGACTTGTAGATATGGCTGTAAACTTCAGCGTTAAGTTTTTTGCAGACCCTAGCGTAGGTATTGAGGATATGACTACAGCATCCTCTTTCCGTGTTTTCCCGAATCCTACTTATGGAACCCTTACCATATACAGAGATAGCAGACTGGAGAGCGAGAAAATGTTCTATTTGAGAGATTTGTCGGGTAGATTACTTCAGCAGATAGAAGCTGGCGATGCGCAGCAGACAACCATAAACATAAGTGCCTTGCCGGCAGGGCTGTATTTATTACAATGTGGTGCACATACCGAAAAAATTATCAAAGAATAAGTCTTTGTTTCGCCCAATGTAAAGGCTTCACTCTATGGTGAAGCCTTTGCATTTTTAAGCCCAAGGTTCTAATCGTTAATAAACAGGGTTAAAATTGCACTATACTTGACAAGATTCCACTTTGGCGTAGATAGAACCTATTAAAACTTAATTTAGGATGAATTTCCCTAGCACTCTATTCGATTCTTTTGAAATCAATGAGCAACTATTGCCGGCTACTCACAACGAAGACGAAAAATTTCGCGCTTTTAGGCTTCTGCTGATCCGCAGAATTGATGAATTGATTCATCATGATTTCGAAAAACTGAAATGGATTCTATACCGCATTGATGTAAGTGAAAAGAAACTAAACGAAACGTTGCAAGCATCGGAACAAGATGCCGCTACCGTGATGGCTGATATGATTATTCAGCGACAAATTGAAAAGGCGGAAAGCCGAAAAAAATTTAGTAAAGAAGAAGGCGATTGGAGTTTTGACGTATAACTGTTCAATGATAATCCAGCAGTATCGACTTCCTGTGTATGGCCAATAGCCCGTAATACATCAGCCACCCAACGGGTCCTAACATAAAGGTGAAAAAAAGACAAGGCAAAATCAGCCACCGGTTAATTTGGTTTTTTGAAGAGTGATGTATGATGAACAAGCCGGTTAGCATATCGAAAGCCAGATAGTGCACCCAACCTGCTAGCACACCTACCGGATTAGTAAACAATGTCATCACTCCTTCCAGCGATGAAAAATTTCCTCCGTTGGAGGGTTGCGAAAAACTGTAGACAACAATCGAAGCGTAAAACGCACAAAGCAGAACTACAATTCCGTTAAAAATTATTCTGAACGTAATCGGACGGTTGTGAAATACCGCCATGATTATCCAGCCAAGCACAGCTACTCCATTTGCTACTTTGAAAAGTGGTCCGGGTTCCATATTTTATTTTTTGATACACACCTAAAGTATTACTTATCTGCTTAATCTTGTGCATTGTAATTGTTATGAGCAGAGCCAACAACCCCGCGTTAAAATCATGGGTAGAAGTAAAACCCGGTAGCGATTTCCCGATACAGAATTTACCCTTTGGAATTTTTAAGACGTCCGATAAAACTCCGCGAACCGGAGTTGCTATAGGAGAGTATATCTTGGATTTACAGGTGGTTTTTGAAGAAAACCTTTTTGATAGAGTGCCATGGCCTTTTGGGAAAAATGTTTTTGCGGATAGCACCCTGAATGGTTTTATTCGGTTGGGTAAACCGATTACCAACGCTGTTCGCGAAAGAGTTTCAGAATTGCTGAATGCAGAAAATGCTGAACTGCGCGACAACGATGATTTAAAGTCAAAAGCCTTAGTAAAGCAAAGTGAAGTGCAAATGCTTTTGCCGATTCACATACCCAACTACACCGATTTTTACAGCAGCAAAGAGCACGCAACAAACGTGGGTATTATGTTCCGCGACCCGGCAAACGCGTTGCTCCCGAACTGGAAGCACTTGCCCGTAGGTTATCATGGCCGAGCTTCTTCAATAGTTGTTTCAGGTACTCCCATCCACCGACCTAAAGGGCAAACCAAAGCAGACGATGCTGCGGCTCCAAGTTTTGGACCTTGCCGATTATTAGACTTTGAGTTGGAGATGGCTTTTATCACCGGTAAGGCAACCGAATTAGGCGAAAGTGTTTCCACCGCGCTAGCTGATGATTATATTTTCGGAATGGTTTTGTTTAACGATTGGAGTGCGCGCGATATTCAGAAATGGGAATACGTTACTCTAGGGCCTTTTCTTGCGAAAAATTTTGGCTCCACAATTTCTCCTTGGATAGTTACGCTAGATGCGCTGGAGCCTTTCAGAGTAGAAACACCGTTGCAGGAACCCGAAGTATTGCCGTACTTAAAATTTGAAGGCAAAAAGAATTTTGACATTCATCTGGAGGTGGAAATTGTGCCTGAAAACGGGAAAGGGAAAACAGTATCGCGGAGCAATTTCAAATATATGTATTGGAACATGGCACAACAGTTGGCGCACCACACGGTGAATGGTTGCAATATTGAAGTGGGCGATTTATATGCCAGCGGCACTATCAGCGGACCCACCCCGGATAGTTATGGTTCTATGCTGGAAATAAGCTGGCAAGGCAAAAAACCAATCACCATGCCCGATGGAACCGAACGAAAATTTATTCTGGATAATGATACCGTAGTGATGCGCGGTTGGTGCGAAAATGACGGAGTGCGAATTGGTTTTGGTGAATGTTCCGGGAAAGTTTTACCCGCCTTATGAAATATTACCTCCTATTCCTGCTCTTCTTGATTATGGGTGCCGGAGCGCGAACGATGTTTGAAGTAGCATACCATGGATTGACCAAAGAACACGGCCTGTCGCCCGACCGCGACACCCTGAATCTCATGCTCCTGGCTGTTTGGTACATAGTTATGATGATGGCGGATGTTATTTTACTCAATCACAGGCAGATCAAACATCATCTTGTTTTAGTATGCTTTCTTTCGCTTGGTGTGATGGCCCCCACCCTTTACATGATATTAACACATTAAGTGATTTAAGTCATGTCATTACATCTTCGATTTTATTACACTTGTGCTGTGAAACGCTATGCTATCATCTTTCTTAGTGCGGTTTTTCTATCGGGCAGTACCGAGTTGCACGAGTTGCTGAAAGTTCCTATGCTGGTGACCCATTTTCTGGAGCATAAGTCAGAAAACCCTCAGATGACTTTCATGGATTTTATCTCTTTACATTACATACAGCAACCTGTAAAGGATAAAGATTATCAGCGCGATAATCAACTGCCCTTTAAAAATGTGGAGCATCTCACTTCATCCATTACAGCATTTATCCCGAACTACTTTGTAAAGTTGCAAGCATTACAACAAGATACCGCTCTGGAACTTTCCGGGTTTCGAACTTCATTTATTTCCTTTCAACTCCTTTCCAATATCTGGCAACCGCCTAAGTGCTGATTCTCCCAAACTAAACCGGAGATACTCTTTTCGTAACGAAAAATAATCAGCAAATGAAATCTAGAATATTGTTTGTAGCTACTATAGTAGTAGCACTAGTAAGTGGCGCAAGTTCATGCGAAAAAAATAACCAACGCTGTGGCGAAAAAAACAATAGTGCCACGGGCAGTAACCGAAGCCACAACGTGGGACAAAATTGTATGAACTGTCACCAAGAGGGTGGAAGTGGTGAGGGCTGTTTTATAGTGGCCGGAACTACATTTAACAGCTCCGGTAGCACCGCATATCCCAACGCAACAATCAAACTCTACACGCAACCCAATGGAGGAGGCACCTTAGCGGCAACCATTGAAGGCGATGCAAAAGGTAATTTTCACTCTACAGATAATCTCGATTTTGGGAGCGGGTTATATCCCGTAGTAACCAATACAATCGGGCAAAGTGTGTATATGAGTTCAGCGATAACGCAAGGGGCATGTAACAGCTGCCATGGCGTTAACCAGGACCGCATCTCCACTTTTTAATCATACTTTTTTAGATAAGTGATTGCCCGACTATGTATCGGGCAATCACCATTATTTCATCCCAAAAACAATCAACATGAATACCGCACACTGGCATTTAATACTTAACCACTTCCCCATTATAGGAACATTGGGAGGCGTAGTGGTTCTTTTATACGGCTTCATCAGAAAAAACAACGATACCAAAGTGTTGGGCGCTTTACTGATACTGGCTATGGCAATTATTTCTGTAATAGTGATGGAAACAGGCGAAGCTGCTGAAGAGGTAGTGGAGAAAATTCCCGGCATCAGCGAAGCGGCTATGGAGGCGCATGAAGATGCTGCCAAAATTGCTAATGGCATACTGATAGCCTCCGGAGTTTTGGCTCTCATCAGTTTAGTGCTTCATTTTTTTAAAAGGAATGCAGTAACCATTGCTATGAGCGCAACACTTGTTCTCTCGGCTGTTGCGTTTGGCTTTATGGGCTACACCGGCTACCTCGGTGGCAAAATCCGCCATACCGAAATTACTACGGGCAATTCTATTCCTGCAAACAAATCTGCCGCCACTACCGAAACGGGCGATGGCGATGAGGACTAAAAAGAAAATCATGCTAGAAAAGATCATATCATTTTCCATCCGCAACAAACTCATCATCGGGTTGTTTACGCTGGCGCTCATAGCGTATGGGGTTTATGCGGTTACAAAACTACCCATTGATGCGGTGCCCGACATCACCAACAATCAGGTGCAGGTAATTACCGTTTCGCCATCATTGGGGGCCCCCGATGTGGAGCGGCTCATCACCTTCCCTATTGAACAGGCCAACAGCAATATTCCGGGCTTAAAAGAAATACGAAGTTTTTCACGCTTCGGGCTTTCGCTGGTAACTATTGTGTTTAACGATGGTGTAGATGTTTACTGGGCGCGCCAGCAGGTAAGCGAACGTTTGCAGGAAGTAAAAGAAGTTATTCCTGCCGGTGCGGGTTTGCCTTCAATGGCACCGGTTACAACAGGTTTGGGAGAAATTTATCAGTATGTGGTAAAGCCAAAGCCCGGATACGAAGGAAAGTTTTCTGCTACTGAACTGCGGACTATTCAGGATTGGATGGTGCGCAGGCAACTGCTCGGCACTGAGGGCGTAGCAGATGTTTCCAGCTTTGGCGGCTTGCTGAAGCAATATGAAGTAGCCGTAAATCCTGCTCGCTTAAAATCCCTTAACCTCACTATTGCCGATGTGTTTAATGCTTTGGAAAGCAACAATCAAAACACGGGCGGCAGCTACATTGAAAAAGGACCAACCGTATTGTTCATCCGCAGCGAAGGTTTGGTAAGTAACATGAATGACATTGAAAACATTGTAGTGAAAAGCACCGACACAAAAATTCCGGTGCTGATACGCGATGTGGCTGATGTGCGCATAGGTGCAGCTACACGCTACGGAGCAATGTGTTACAATGCCGATGGGGAAGTAGCCGGTGCAGTGGTCATGATGTTGAAAGGAGCAAACTCTTCTGTGGTGATTAAACAAGTGAAGGAACGCATTGAACAAATTCAGAAAACACTGCCTGAAGGTGTAATGATTGAACCATTCCTTGACCGCACCAAAATGGTGAACAATGCCATTGGCACCGTAGAAACTAATTTACTGGAAGGTGCGCTGATAGTGGTTTTTGTGCTCGTGTTTTTCCTCGCCAATCTGCGCGCAGGCTTGCTTGTGGCTTCGGTAATTCCACTGGCTATGTTGTTTGCGGTGGTGATGATGAACATTTTTGGCGTGAGCGGCAACCTGATGAGTTTGGGTGCAATTGATTTTGGTTTGATAGTAGACGGTGCAGTAATTATTGTAGAAGCCATCATGCACCAACTCACGCACAGTAAGCACTTCAAATCGGTGAATCAATTATCGCAAGCGCAAATGGATGAAGAAGTTCATCACTCCTCCTCGCGTATGATGAACTCGGCTGTGTTTGGCCAAATCATCATTCTCATCGTTTATCTGCCCATTCTTTCGCTGGAAGGCATTGAAGGAAAAATGTTTGGCCCCATGGCGCAAACAGTTTCGTTTGCGATACTGGGTGCGTTTTTGCTTTCGCTCACTTATCTGCCTATGATGAGTGCACTCGTTATCAGCAAAAAAATGAAACACAAAGCCACCATCTCCGACAAAATGATGAATGTGTTAGAGCGTTGGTATCAGCATGCTTTAGAAAAAGTATTGCAGTTCAAAAAAACTATTCTGGTTACTGCTGTGCTGATGTTTGGCATTTCAGCATTCATTATGTCAACACTTGGAGGTGAATTTATTCCGCAATTAGAAGAAGGTGATTTTGCGGTAGAATGTCGCTTGCTCACCGGTAGCAATTTGAAAACTTCTATCAACTCCACACAAATGGCTTCTAAAATTCTGCTGGATAGTTTTCCGGAGGTAGAAAAAGTGGTGACCAAAATCGGTAGCGGTGAAATTCCTACCGATCCTATGCCCATTGAAACAGGCGACATGATGGTGATTCTGAAACCTAAAAAAGAATGGACTTCGGCAAAAACATTTCCTGAGTTAGCAGAGAAGATGAGTACTTCATTACAGGTAGTGCCGGGCTTAACCACGGGTTTTCAGTTTCCGGTGCAAATGCGCTTTAATGAATTGATGACCGGTGCGCGACAAGATGTGGTTTGCAAAATTTTTGGTGAAGATCTGGATACGCTGACATTGTATGCGCAAAAACTTGGTGGCATTATTGAAACCGTAGGGGGTGCAAAAGATTTGTATGTAGAAAGTGTAACGGGAATGCCGCAGGTGGTTGTAAACTACAAGCGCGATGCCATTGCCAAATTCGGTTTGAATATTGCTGATGTCAATCGCACACTCAACGCGGCATTTGCCGGACAAAGCACCGGCATGGTGTATGAAGGTGAAAAGCGTTTTGATTTGGTGGTGCGGGTAGGCAACGAGTTGCGCAGAGATGTAAGCGATGTGCAGAATCTTTTAATTGCCACCCCAATCGGTGCGCAGGTGCCCTTGTATCAGGTAGCTGATGTAAATGTGGTTGAAGGGCCCAATCAAATTCAGCGCGAGGAAACCAAACGTAGAATTGTGGTGGGATTTAATGTTCGCGGGCGCGATGTACAAACCATTGTAAACGAGCTGCAACAAAAAACCGAAAAGCAAATCAAGTTTCCTGCGGGCTACTATGTAACCTATGGTGGAACCTTTGAAAATCTGCAAGCAGCCAAACAACGTTTGTTGGTAGCTGTTCCCGTGGCACTGTTGCTCATTTTCTTGTTGTTGTATTTTGCCATTGGCACTATTGGCGAAAGCATTCTTATCTACACGGCCATTCCGCTTTCTGCTATTGGAGGTATTCTCGCTTTGTGGTTGCGCGGAATGAATTTCAGTATTTCAGCCGGTGTGGGTTTCATTGCTCTTTTTGGTGTGGCGGTACTCAATGGCATTGTGCTGATTGCAGAATTCAAACGCTTAAAAAGTGAAGGCTGGACAGACGTTCGCAGAGTTGTTATTCAGGGAACTAAAATTCGTTTACGCTCGGTGCTTATGACAGCGCTAGCGCCATCCCTTGGATTTATACCAATGGCAGTAAGTAACGGTGCAGGTGCCGAAGTGCAGCGGCCATTAGCCACAGTGGTTATTGGCGGAATTGTTTCTGCTACACTACTTACACTTTTTGTGTTGCCTATTCTTTATGTGTTGTATGAAACGTTTATGGAGAGAAGAATAAAAAAATCTGTTGCTACGCTTGCCACAGTTATTGCTTTGATTTTTTCTGTTCAGTTTGCCGATGCACAACAAAGCATTTCGCTGGAGCAAGCATTAAATATTGCGCATAAGAATAACCTCACTTTGCGTAGCGCTCAAATCAACGAGCAAGCAAATGAGAAACTAAAGCGCAGTTATCTGGACGTTAGTAAAACAAATTTGATTGCTGAATACGGACAGATAAACACCATTTACAACGACACCCGTTTTGGCATCTCGCAAGGGTTTGCTTTCCCCGGTGTGTATGTACAGCAAAAGAAGGTACTGAACGAAAACTATCAGATTTCTCAAAGCGAAACCAGGCTGACTGAGTTAGAAACCAGAGCACAAGTAAAATCGCTTTACTACCAGATTTTGAACATGCGCGAAAAACAAAAGCTATTACTGTTTGCTGATAGTATTTATGAATCGTTTCTGCAAAAGGCAACGCTGCGCTACGAAAAAGGTGAAACCAATTTATTGGAAAAAACTACCGCTGCGGCATCGCGCAGCCAAATTGCTAATCAACTGCAAATGCTGAAAAGCGATTTGAATGTTTCACTGCAGCAATTCAATCGCTTACTCAATGATTCTGTTTTTTACGAGCCGGGGGTTGGAGTGCAGAAATATCTGCTCGTTTCATTGCCAGACACAGCGCAGTTGTCATCCAGTCCTTTGCTGGTGCGGGAAACACATTTGATGAACCTGTATAAGCACCAATGGAAGCTGGAGCGCAACAAACTGGCTCCTGATTTTAGTGTAGGATATAACAACATGTCCATTATTGGTTTGCAAAATGTGAATGGCAGTGATGTTTCCTTCAATGCTAATAAGCGTTTTAATACAGTGAACGCGGGTATTTCTCTTCCGCTTTTCTTTAGCGGACAAGCAGCAAAAATTGCGGCAGCAAAAAAGAACTGGCTGAAAGCACAAAACGATTTTGCTGCAGAAAAGCAAAAACTAACTACCGCATTTGATGCAGCCGTTGCCAACGTAAAAAAGTATGAGCAGGGTTTAAACTATTACGAAAGTTCGGTGCTGAATAACGCCACCACCATTATTGAAACAGCCAACCGACAGTTTGCCGCAGGCGAAATCAGTTATATAGAATGGAGCATGTTGCTCCACCAAAGCATTGGTATAAAAAGCGAATACACCGATTTAGTTCATCAATACAATCAATCGGTTTTTGAATTGGAAAAAATTTCGGGAAAACAATAAATCATTAAAAATGAAAAAGTATCTCATTATCCTCAGCATATTCTTTTCGGCATGCAACAGCAGCCAAACAAATAACGAAACCAACCCTGCAAACGCCAACGAAAACAGCGTTTCGCTCACAGCCGAGCAAATGAAAATTGCCGGCATACAAACCGGCATAGCCGAAGTGAAAACCATTTCATCAGTGCTGAAAGTAAATGGCGACATTGATGTGCCACCGCAAAACATGGTGAGCATTAGCTTTCCATTGGGAGGTTATTTAAAATCTACCAAACTGTTGCCGGGCATGCACATTAGCAAAGGCGAAGTGCTGGCTGTGTTGGAAGACCCTCAATACATTCAACTACAACAAGATTACCTGATGGCGAAAGCAAAACTGAGTTTTTCCGAAGCAGATTTTAATCGCCAAAAAGAACTGAACGCCACCAAAGCCAACAGCGATAAAACTTATCAGCAAGCAAAAGCCGATTACGAAAGTCAGAAGGTGTTGGTGAAATCGCTCAGCGAAAAACTGCAACTGATTGGCATTAACCCAACAGCACTCAACGAAGACAATTTATCGCGCAGCGTAAATGTGTATTCACCTATCAATGGTTTTGTATCGGCAGTCGATGTAAACATCGGGCGCTATGTAAGCCCCACCGATGTGTTGTTTGAATTAGTAAATCCCGAAGATGTTCATCTCAATCTTACCGTCTTTGAAAAAGACGTGAACAAACTTTCTATCGGGCAAAAGGTAATCGCTTATGCTAATCAAAATCCGGATAAAAAGTATGAAGCTGAAATTATTTTAGTGAGCCGCAACTTAGATGCAAACCGCGCAGCCGAAGTGCATTGCCATTTTAAAGAGTATGACAAAGAATTACTGCCCGGCATGTTTATGAATGCAGAAATAAATGTGCAGAGCAACGATGCGCTCACGGTTCCCGAAGAAGCCGTGGTGCGCTGGCAAAACAAAAACTACGTGTTTGTAGATAATGGCAACTACAACTTTCAAATTACTGAAGTGCAAACAGGGGTAAATGAAAAGGGAAGCATTGAAATACTAACGGCTAACAAAGAAGAGTGGAGCAGCAAAAAAATTGTAACCGCTAACGCCTATGCGGTTTTAATGAAAATGAAGAATAGCGCAGAGGAGTAACTCTTCTGCCTATTTCCTATTATTGAACATGCTTTCCATCATTCCTTCTGAAATTCCGATGCCTAAATTGCACGAGTATCTACTCAGTGCAATTGCGCCTCGTCCTATTGCATTTGTTTCTACCATTGATAAAGACGGGAACGTAAATCTTTCGCCTTTCTCCTTTTTCAATGTATTTGGTTCCAATCCGCCCACGTTGGTTTTTTCTCCGGCCCGCAGCGGAAGAACAGGTGCTACAAAAAATACGCACGACAACGTATTGGAAGTGGATGAGTGCGTGGTAAACATTGCGCACTACGACATGCTGTATCAAATGAACTTAGCCGCACACATGTATCCGAAAGGTATAGATGAATTTGCAAAGAGCGGTTTAACCAAAGTAGAAAGCATAACTGTGAAACCACCGCGCGTGGCTGAATGCTTTGTGCAGATGGAGTGCAAAGTTAAAAGCGTGATTGAAACCGGACAAGGTGGTGGCGCAGGCAATTTGGTGGTATGCGAAGTAACCATGCTGCACATCAATGAAAAGGTGTTGAATGAAGCAGGAGGCATTGATCCATTCAAAATGAATTACATCGCCCGTATGGGCAAACAATTTTGGGCGCGCATTGGTGCAGAGAATGTTATCAGCATTCCGGGT
>CAYQRR010000002.1:12612-17724 GCA_964419635.1 uncultured Chitinophaga sp.
GGGTTTTAAAATGGCGAATGAATTAGGCGTGGGCTGGGATGCGCTGCCGCAAAGTATCACCCACTCAATATATCTTTCAGCTAATGATGTGGCGCAAATTGCTTCGCTACCTTCATTACCTACCCCCGCAGAATTGGAGGAATTGCGCAAAGCTGATTTTGTGAAGGAAATTTTTGCAGAAAACAAGAATGATGCAGAAGCGTTGAAAAAAGCTATTCATCTTCGTGCAAAAATTGAAATTGAAAGAGGTAGTTTACCTTTAGCATTTCAGTTGTTGATGCTTTTAGAAACGTATTAGTTATATCATGCCATACATTCCATTATTTATCCTTAAATCATTTTTGCGCAGAGTAAAAAAGCGCGGAGATGTAAGCAATCCGCAGCGCGCCCGCAGAGGTTTTGAAAAACTGATTGGCAAATGGAATAAACCATTGAGCGGCTTTACATACACCCATGAAATAGCGGATGGAGTAGAGGGCGAGTGGATTTTCCCGGAAGGCTGCGACAAAACAAAAGTGTTGCTATACTTTCATGGTGGCGGTTATTTTGTAGGAAGCTATGTAACCCACCGTGCCTTGGTTTCGCAGATTGCTAAGAATGCAGGAATAGCTGCTTTCAGCATAAACTATCGCTTAGCGCCCGAGCATCCATACCCGGCAGCGATTGAAGACTGCGCAAAAGTTTATCAATGGCTACTGAATGAAAAAAAATTTCATCCATCGCAAATTGCATTTGGTGGCGATAGTGCAGGTGGTGGTTGTGTGGTTTGCACACTTACTTATCTGCGCGATAATAATATACCACTTCCCCAATGCGCCATCGCCTTATCGCCTTGGCTCGACCATACTTTTAGCGGACATTCATTTCCATCGCGAAATGAAATTGACCCCATGCTGGTGGCCGATGGCTTCCCCATTGTGCGCGACTACTACATGCAGGGGGCTGATCCTAAAGCTCCGTATGCATCTCCCATTTTTTATTCATTAAAAGGTTTACCACCCGTAATGGTGCAGGTAGGCGATCACGAATTGTTGCTCAGCGATTCCACCCGGTTTGCGGAACGGGCTAAAGCAGATGGTGTATCTGTTGTTTTGGAGGTATATCCTGATATGTTTCACGTGTTTAATGCGTTCTGGCGAATCGTGCCCAAAGCAAGAGAGGCCAACAGGAAGTTAGGCGACTTCCTTAAATTGCAACTGTCAGCAGGATAACATCGTCTTCAAAAAAAATACTTCATGAACAAATACCTCTTACTTGTTTCTGTAATAATCACATTACTTCCTTCCTGCAAAAAAGCCAGCGACAGTATTCATAAGATAGAATATAGTATCGGCTGCACCGATTGTATGGTGGCTTATACGGCCGATCAGCAAGGCAACCAGTTGTCAGAATATCATAAAAGTACCGGTTGGACATACAACTTTAATGCTAAGCAACATCAAGAAATATTGCTAATGGCTTATAATACCTCTTCGAGCCCACAAGGTGTTACAGCTACCATTAAGCTTAATGGAGAAATTTTAGAATCTAGAACAACCTATTGCCCCATTAGCGGAGTTTCTTTTTGTGTAGATACCATTCACTAGTTTAATCAATACCATGATAGTAATCGATAATGTAATTATTAGTGATGATGTGGTGGAAGAACAGTTTGTCTGTAATCTTTCTGCCTGCAAAGGCGAGTGCTGCGTAGCCGGAGAATTAGGTGCTCCTCTGGATGAAGATGAAACAACAAAGCTGGAGCAGGTATACGAAAAAGTGAAACCCTATTTAACCGCTGAAGGCATCCGGGCTATCGAGAAACAGGGGAAGTGGGTGCGCACAGAAGAAGCAGAAAAATATAATACACCTTTAATGGGCAACAAAGGTTGTGCCTGGCTAAACTATGACGAAAACGGAGTGGTTATCTGCGCTATCGAAAAAGCCTATCGTGCCGGAGTAGTAGATTGGAAAAAACCAATTAGTTGTCATCTGTATCCCATCCGCATTACCAAGCAGCGAAAAACCGGAAATGACATGGTTAACTATGAGCGATGGAGCGTATGCAAACCTGCCTGCAAAAATGGCAAGGCGTTGCAAGTACCGGTATATAAGTTCCTGAAAGAACCGCTTGTCCGAAAATACGGGGAGGATTTTTATAATGCCTTAGACGAAGCTGCCAAAAAACTATAGCCCTCAGGTATTCTCGCGCTGATAGTAACCGGTACCATCATAGATGCGCTTGGTGGCAGATTGCATACATGCCTCGCTACAGCAGCCTTCCATTTTCCATCCACATTCTTCGCACAGCACAAAGTGTTCGTTGCATTCTGCATTAGCACAGTTGACCATGTGAGCGCTTTTGGTTCCGCATATTTTGCAAGTAGACACGATGCTCGGGTTTATAGAGTTAACGTCTACCATCACCCGATTATCGAACACATACAGCTTCCCCTCAAAATTTTTGCCCCCTGTCTCTTTAGCATATTTCACCACGCCACCATCTACTTGATACACCTGTTTAAAACCGTTTTTCAAAAGAAATCCGCTGGCTTTTTCGCACTTAATTCCTCCGGTGCAATACGTCACCACTTTCTTATTTTTCAGGTTCTCCAGTTCTTGTAGCTGCTCGGGGAAATCGCGAAAATTGTCAATGTCCAGTTTGAGTGCATTGCGAAAATGTCCAACACTACTTTCATAGTTAGAGCGCACATCAACAAATACCACGTCATCCTGTTCTATCATTTCATCCACTTCATGTGGTTTTAAGTGGATGCCGGTTATCTCGTTCGGGTCAATATTGTCTATGCCTCTTAAACTACTGTGTACGATTTCCGGTTTATACCGCACATACAGCCGCTCAAAAGAAGGCACATCTACCGCATCAATTTTAAACTCAATGCCCTCAAAAATGGGATTGGACTGTACCGTATCCATATACTTTTTGCATTGCACCACTGTGCCCGATATCGTACCATTTAGCCCTTCTTCGGCTACGATAATGCGACCTACTACGCCCAGCCTTTTACAAAATTCAAGATGCTGTGCGGCAAATGCTTCTGCCTGTGGAATGTGAGTGTATTTGTAATACAGTAAGGTTTGATAAGGCTTCATACTTTCTTTCGTGAGGGCAAATGTAATGCATCCTTAGTTTTTAGGAATGATGTGCGTCAGGCGGGGTAAAAATCTATTTTTGGCACAAACAATTTTCAGATGTATTCCATAAAGCAGCGCATCCAAAAAGAACTACAGGAAATTAAAGACAACGGACTCTATAAAACTGAACGAATTATCACCACCCCGCAGGGAGCCGATATAAAGACCACAGCCGGAAAGGAAGTAATTAATTTTTGTGCGAATAATTATCTGGGCCTTTCATCGCATACCAAGGTGATAGCAGCCGCCAAAAGCGCCATTGATTCACACGGTTATGGTATGAGCAGCGTTCGTTTTATCTGTGGCACACAAGACATCCACAAAGAGTTGGAGAAAAGGATATCGGAGTTTTTAGGAACCGAAGACACCATTTTGTATGCAGCAGCCTTTGATGCCAATGGTGGTGTTTTTGAACCCTTATTCAACGAACAAGACGCCATTATTAGTGATGAGTTAAACCACGCTTCCATTATTGATGGGGTGCGATTGTGCAAAGCCGAGCGCTATCGCTATAAGAATAACGACATGGCAGATTTGGAAACACAGTTACAAGCGACACAGAATAACAGATCACGGATTATTGTTACGGACGGGGTCTTTTCGATGGATGGCACCCTGGCTCAACTCGATAAAATTGTTGAATTGGCGAATCGGTATCAGGCCATGATTATGGTAGATGAGTGCCATGCCACTGGTTTTATAGGTAAAACCGGAAAAGGCACTCCGGAACATTGTGGTGTGCATGGGAAGATAGATATCATTACCGGAACTCTGGGCAAAGCACTGGGTGGCGCAAGCGGTGGATTTACTTCCGGTAAAAAAGAAGTAATAGAAATTTTGCGGCAGCGCTCTCGGCCGTATTTGTTTTCAAATACCTTGATGCCCTCCATTGTTGGGGCATCGCTGGCTGTGTTTGATATGCTGACCGAAACAACCGCTCTACGCGATAAACTGGAAGCCAACACCAAATATTTTAGAGAGCAAATTACAGCAGCCGGTTTTGATGTAAAACCGGGCGTGCATCCTATTACTCCTGTCATGCTGTATGATGCAGTGCTGGCTCAAAATTTTGCGGCAAAATTGTTGGAAGAAGGCATTTATGTCATTGGCTTTTTCTATCCGGTGGTGGCAAAAGGGAAAGCACGTATACGTGTGCAGATTAGCGCAGCACATGAACGACATCATTTAGATCAGTGTATTGCTGCCTTTACCAAAGTGGGCAAAGAACTGGGCGTTATTAAGTAGCTTCTACGCTTCTTGTTTCACTTGAAGGTTCGCTAACTCAATGGTGGTGTTTCCGCTTTTTAGAATTTTGATGTGGAAATGATCCAAGTCAAACGTACTGCCCGGTTCAGGAATATCTTCAAACCCGGAGATAAGGTAACCGGACAGAGTGGTGTATTCTCCTTCAGGTATATTGAGTTCATACTCATTATTCAGATAGTCAATCTCTAAACGGCCGCTGAATACAAATTCAGTGTCTGAAATTTTTTTCTCTATCAGTTCTTCAACATCATGCTCGTCATCTATCTCACCAAAAATTTCTTCCATTAAATCTTCCAATGTAATAAGACCGGCTGTGCCGCCATACTCATCCACTACCGCTGCTATGTTTCTTCTTTCGCGAATAAATTGCAGCATCAAATCGTTTGCAGTCATGGTTTCCGGCACTACCAAAATGGGCCGGATAGCCTGACGGATGCTGGGAGGGTTTTTGAGCATATCGAAATGGTGCACATAACCAAGTATCTTATCAATGTTTTCGTCATATACAATTAACCGCGATAATTTGGTTTCCAAAAATTGCTTTCGAAGTCCCTCCAGCCCCTCTGATATATCCACTGCCTGAATCTCTTTACGTGGCACCAAACACGTACGGACTTTTATATCTTTCAAATACAAGGCCTTTTCAAAAATTTCTGAATTCAAGTGGTCGGCCTCGTCATCTTTGCCGTCTTCCACAGCCGTGTCTTTTAA
>CAYQRR010000002.1:17734-33393 GCA_964419635.1 uncultured Chitinophaga sp.
ACCAGATATTCTAAATCTTCTTTCGTGAAATTCTGTTTCATCTCGCTCATCTCCGCACGCACCACTGTTTTAATGAGCCAGCGCGAAAGCGAATGAAAAATGCCCGTGAGTGGCGACAGCAATACATAAAACAGTTTGATAGGATAAGCAAACACCAACAGCGTCTGGTCGCTATTAACCCGGAAAAGTATTTTGGGAATCAACTCTCCCAATATCAGAATGGTAAAGGTGGTGATGATGGTTTGTGTTATCAGTAGCCATATTTCATCGGAGGGTAAAAACGGAAAGCGGTCGGGCGTTAGAAAGTTGGCAGTGATGCTGGCAAAAGTGACCAAAGCAATATTGAGCCCTATCAGCATGGTGCTGATAAACTTGGATGGATTAGTGTTGAAGTCTGAAATGATTTTTCCACGCGTAGAGCCCTTTTCTTTCAGTAGCTCTACCCGAAGTTTGTTGGCCGATACAAAGGCAATTTCGATACCCGAAAAAAAGGCAATAAACAACAGGACAATAAAAATGGAGATTAGTTCCATAGCTGCACGAATGTAAATGAATTAGATAATTTGTAAACCACTAGCGCTTTTGCTTCTGCCAGGTGGTGAAATAAACACCGGTGAGAATGAGCGCCATGCCACCAATTTGTATCGCACTCAGCCATTCACCATCCAATAAACCCCACGATATAGCCACCACGGGAATCAGGTAGGTAACGCTGGCTGCGAACAGGGCATCTGTTCTTTGTACCAAACGGTAAAATAACATCCAGGCGATCAGCGTGCCAAACACCGACAGCATCACCACACTCAGCAACGCACTGTAAACCGAGCCACTCATGATTTTTTCCGGTGCGCCCGTAGTCGAAAACACAATAAGTGCCGGTATGCCAATCATACACATCGCTATGCTGGTGGTGTAAATCGGATTTTGGTTTTGAAGTTTTTGTTTGGTTAAGTTGGTGCTCATGCCATAACAGAAAGTGGCTATCACAGGCAGCAAACCGTACATAATGTCAATCGTAAAATCAGCGTTTTCCTTCCCAAGCACCAACACTACAGCACCGGCAAACCCAACTAAAACGCCTAATGCTTTTTGAGCAGAAATCGCTATCTTAAATAGAAAGTAACCAATTACTAAAGTCCATAAGGGAGAGAGTGAATTGATGATGCCGTTGACGGCACTACCGGTTTTGGTCATGGAAAGTGCAAAGAGAAAGGAGGGCGCTCCGCTACCGAATAAGCCAATGAGAAAAATAGGAAGATACTTTTCGCGCGGTACTTGTCGAATACCTTGAACCGCAAACGGAAGGGATACCAAAAAAGATATTGTAATGCGTAAACTGGCCAGCTCTACTGCCGAAAATGCCGTAAGTCCTTTTTTAATCAATATATAGGAACTCCCCCATATGAGTGTCAGCAGAATGAGCAAAAGCCAATTGCCACTATTGTGATGTGAAGTTGAATGCGACAAGTCAAATTTATTGAACTATAAAGACGAGCTAGGATGCTTTCTTGCTATCCAGTAATTTCATGATTTCGTCTTTCAATTTATCTAAGTGAAACTGTGTGGCAGAAGAAAAGAAAACAACCGGCAATCCATTTTTCCCGGTTTGTTCTCCGGCAGCTTTCAGCTTTTTCTTTAAATCTTTCTCCAGCATTTTTTGCAGCTCTTCATCAATCAAATCACATTTGCTAATGGCCAGAATCCGATCTTTGGTCACCAATTCAGGATTATATTTTTCGAGTTCTGTTACCAGCACGCGATACTGCTGCACAATGTCATCGGCATCGGCCGGCACCAAAAACAATAAAAGCGAATTGCGTTCTATGTGTCGCAAAAAGCGAAGTCCCAGGCCCTTGCCTTCGCTGGCCCCTTCAATGATGCCGGGAATATCGGCCATCACAAAACTTCGCTTGCCTTTGTAGGGCACTATGCCCAGATTAGGAACCAGCGTGGTAAAGGGATAATCGGCAATTTCGGGCCGGGCATTGCTGATGCTGGAGATTAACGTGCTTTTGCCGGCATTCGGAAAACCCACTAAGCCCACATCAGCCAGCAACTTCAGCTCGAGTATTTTCCAGCCTTCTATTCCGGGCAATCCCGGCTGTGCATAGGTAGGTGCTTGGTTGGTAGATGTTTTAAAATGATGATTCCCCCAACCTCCTTTGCCTCCTTGCATCAAAATAAATTCTTGCCCGTCCTCATTGATTTCCGCTTCCACTCGTCCGCTTTCAAAATCTTTGGCAACAGTGCCGAGTGGCACATCGATATAGACATCTTCCCCGTACTTTCCCGAGCATAATGCCCCCATCCCCTTGCTGCCATTGTCGGCATGGATATGTTTTTTGTATTTGAGGTGCAGTAGCGTCCACAGTTGCGCGTTACCTCTCAAAATAATGTGACCACCGCGCCCGCCATCACCACCATCAGGTCCGCCTTTTGCCACAAATTTTTCGCGGTGAAAGCTCGATGCACCCGGCCCACCCGCACCACTGCGGCAAAATATTTTTACGTAATCAATAAAGTTTTGAGCGGCCACAATAAAGGTTTAAGCGTGCTTACGCGGTTGCCGCCAAGCGATCGATTTCAGTACAAAGCAGGTTAAAAATAGCATCAATGGCCCCCACGCCATTAATGCCACAATATTTGTTTTGAGCGGAGTAGTACGCTTTGGCCGGAGCCGTGTCGCGGTGATAAACATCAATGCGGTTTTGAATTACTTCAGGATTTTGGTCATCGGCACGTCCGGAGTCTTTTCCGCGTAGCAGCAATCGCTTTTTAAGTTCTTCTTCATCTACTTCTAATGAGAGCATACCGCTGATGGTAGTGGCGCGGCCACTCAGATACTTATCTAATGCCACCGCCTGATCCATGGTTCGCGGAAAGCCATCGAAAATAAACCCTTTAGGGGCTTCGTATTTGTCAGCTTCTTTTTGCAGCATTCCAATAGTTACTTCATCGGGTACCAGTTGTCCTTTGTCCATGTAGCTTTTTGCAAGCGTACCCAGTTCTGTTTCACCTTTAATGTTGGCCCGAAAAATATCACCGGTAGACAGATGTATCAAGCCATACTTTTCAACCAGTTTTGCAGCCTGTGTACCTTTGCCACTTCCCGGAGGGCCAAATAATACAATGTTGAGCATATTCAATTTTTAGAACTGCGAATATAAAAATAGAGGGGTGCTATTGGTGATTAACGGCAGCTAATTGTTGATGACCTGTTCGGGCCACCACTCATTTATTTTTTGTAGAGTCGCAAATGAGGGTTGCCTACTTTTGGAAATGTGAACGCGCAGTCTATTTTTGTCGAGTTAACATTTTCATACAACCCAAAAATCAAACTCATGAACAAAGGTGAACTCATCGAAAAAATTGCTAAAGATGCTAAGCTTACAAAAGTGCAAGCCGGTGATGCATTGGACTCTGTATTGAATGCAGTTTCCGGTACCTTGGCCAAAGGCGGTAAGGTGACCTTGGTGGGCTTCGGAACTTTTTCTGTTAGCAAACGCAAAGCGCGCAAAGGCAGAAATCCCCGCAGCGGCAAGGAGATAAACATTAAGGCTAAAAAAGTAGCTAAGTTTAAAGCCGGTTCAGAGTTGGCTAAAAAAGTAAACAAGTAAATAACAAAAGAAGCCCTGAACCAATTTTGTTTCAGGGCTTTTAATTTCATTCATTCATACTAAAAACAATCAAAAATGGGAAGAGGAGATAAGCGCACCGCCAAAGGAAAAAGATTTAAAAAATCGTTCGGCAATGCCCGTCCACAGCGTGTTAAAAAATCGGCAGCAGTAAAAGCAGCCGCACCTAAAAAGGCAAAAGCAACTAAAGCGGCTGCTGCAGATAAGCCAGCTAAAAAGGCACCAGCTAAAAAAGCAGCTGCCAAGAAAAAAGCAGAATAAGTATTGGATACTTAAAATGAAAGAAGCCGGTAGTTTTTTTACCGGCTTCTTTCGTTTAGTGATTTATAGAGCGGCTCATTACGGCTCCAGATATTTTCCTTGTTCAATCTTTTTATCAATGGTGGAGGAGTCGGTTCCCAGTTCTCTTGCTTTGCGCCAGTTGGTGAGCGCTTCTTCTTTTTTACCTAGCTGAAATAAGATGTCTCCGTAGTGTTCCAGTAGTGTTCCGCTGGGTGATGCAGAAGCCGCCAATGCTTTGTCTTGCCACTCCAGCGCAGTCTTGTAATCTTTCATTTGAAACAAAATCCAGGCGTAAGTATCCAAAAAGGAAGAGTTGCCCGGTTCAAGTTGATTGCTGTAAGCGCTCATCTGCTTGGCGCGTTCCAGATTTTCTTTTCTCAGCGACAAGTAATAACTGTAGTTATTCAGCACATAGCTATTGTCCGGGTCCAATTTCAATGATTTTTCGTAGGCAGAATCACTCTCTGTATGTTTGTTTAAAGCATGATATACATCGCCCAGGCTGGCTTGAAATTGTGCGCGCAACTTCGTATTGTCTGCAGCCATTTTTTCGCCTTTAGAGTAACTTTTGAGCGCTTTTTCAGGCTCTTTTTTCTGTTGTTCGGCAGTGCCTTTAAACAGGTACACCACGGGCTGGTTCGGATACAATTCTAAAACTTCGTTGGCTGTTTTTAATAAGTTTTCCCAATCGCGTTTGGCACTGTAGATAGCCAACACTTGTTGCCACACATTAAATACATCACGATTTATCTCCAAAGCCCTTTTATAGCTCTCCAGTGCCTTTTCTTCTTCGCGGTGCAAAAAGTAAACATCACCCTGCATAGCAAAACTTTTGGCATCCTCCGGATGCACCCGCACCAGCGTGTTACACAGCTCCACGGCCTCCGACAGTTTTGCTGTGTCACCTCCGTTCATTTGAATGTAGGAGATAAGCAGAATACTGATTTTGGTATCAATATTCATTTTTGGGTTTTCGAAAATTGACTTCACGCTTTCTTTCTGCTCCGCTTCCGACTTAGTGGCCATCCCCATCTCGGCAATGGCTAATTGTGCATCGGGATTTTCGGCATCTGTCTCCAGTATTTTCCGATATACCTCTAATGCCTTTTCTTTTTGGCGGTTGGCTCGGTAAATGGCGGCCTCCATGAGCATAAAATCTGTTTCGCCCGGATACTCATTTTGCAACTTTCGCAGCTCATTCACTGCTTCAGTCTGTTTGTTTTGCAAGAGATAAATCTCTTTCTTTTGAAGAATGACTTGCTCATCAATACCAAAGTTTTTTTCAAACTGGTCGTAAGTCTTTACCGCGTTGTCCAGCTGCCCTTGTTTAGAATACAAATAGCCCAGATTGAGGTAGTAATCTGGATTGTTTGGAAACTTTGTTATCAGCGATTTGTAAACTTCAGTAGCCTCTTTGGGCTTGCCTTGGGCCATGTATATGCTGGCTAAAATTTCCAGGTACCATTTGTTAGAGCCATCCAGCTTGCCGGCTTCCACGGCTTCTTTCTCCGCATCCGATAGTCTGGAAGTATTAAAGTAAATCTGTGCCAGCTGAAAGTGGGCATTGGCATCCCGGGCATCTATCTCCAGCACTTTGTTGTAGTTCTCAATAGCATTTTCCCAGTCCTCGGTCACTTTCGCTTTTTCGGCTTCCAGAAAGTAGCGCTCTTTTTTAGATACGTCCGCTGACGACTCGGAGGCGATGCTCTTTTCGGTTTTCGCTTTCTTCTTCTTTTTGTCTTTGCCGGTGGTTTGTAAAGCGCCCGCCCGGCCTGCCATAAACAGTGCGCACAAGGTGAGGAGAAGATATCTTTTAGTCATACAAAATCGTTCTATGGCTGCCTGCTTTCTAACCATGGCGTTGTGCAGCCGCAACGCAATACCCAGTGGTTATTTAATCTATCAGCGCATTGTAATCGCCCACGCTGTAATCATCAAACCGACCTTCAATTTTAGCATTATTCCCAATCATACTGTCAGCGATTAACTTATTTTTTACAACGCTTTTTGATTGGATGATGGAGTTTTTAACCACCGAATTTTCAATCACTGTTCCTTTGCTGACAGAGACATGCGGACCCACCACACTGTTTTTAATCACTACATTTTCTTCAATGTAACAAGGGCCTATGACGGTAGCGTTTTCGATGGTGGCCAGCGGGCTTACTATCGGCTCGTTCTTTAGAAACTCCAATACTCTTTGGTTGGTGTATACGGTAGCATCTTTATTGCCGCAATCGAGCCACTCTATTACTTCGCCTTTGAAAAACCGCGAGCCTTTTGCCTTCATGTTTTCCATGGCATCGGTGAGCCAGAACTCACCTCCCTTTTGAACGTTGTTATCGAGCAAATACTGCATTTCGTTGCGCAGATATTTTCCATCTTTAAAATAATAGATACCAATGATGGCCAGGTCGCTCACAAACTCTTTTGGTTTCTCTACAAACTCTGTGATAACCCCGTCCGGATTCATTTTTACCACTCCAAAAGCGGATGGGTTTTCTACTTTTTGCACCCATATAATGCCGTCTTTTTCTGCTTCAATTTTGTAATCGGCCCGAAACAGTGTATCGGCAAAAGCTACAATGACATGGCCATCCAAAAAATCTCCGGCTTGCAAAATAGCATGGGCCGTTCCCAGCGGAACATCCTGATAGCGAATGTGCCCCTGACTGCCAACGGCCTTGGCCACTTGAAGCAGCTGTTCCGGAATGTCTTTGCCAAAATCTTCGCGGATTACAAAAATGATGTCCTCAATTTTTTGTTCGGTACTCTTTACTAGGTCTTCTACCAGCCGCTGAACGATTGGTTTACCGGCAATAGGTAACATCGGCTTGGGGATGGTAAGGGTATGCGGACGAAGTCGGGTGCCCCAGCCGGCCATTGGAATAATTATTCTCATAATATCTGTTGTTGATTTTTTAATGTTTGCCGGTGGAGCCGAATCCTCCTTCTCCCCGGGCAGTTTCATCGAGCGATTCAGTGGGCAGCCAGTTTATTTTTTCATGTTTTGCAATCACCATCTGTGCGATTCTTTCCCCGTCTTTCACAATAAAATCTTCGTTGCCAAGATTTATGAGCGCTACCTTGATTTCGCCCCGGTAGTCGCTATCAATGGTGGCCGGAGCGTTGGGCAAGCTGATGCCGTGCTTAAAAGCCAGACCGCTTCGGGGTCTTAGCTGTGCTTCTAGACCTTGCGGCAATTCAATAAAAAGTCCTGTGGGAATCAGTTTCCGTTCCATGGAGTGCAATACTATTTCGCTTTCAAGAAATGCACGCACATCCATGCCGGCCGCTCCGGCTGTTTCGTAGGCCGGAAGCGGATGGTGGCTTTTATTGACAATTTTGACTTCCATTTATTAAGGGCGACAAATATAGAAATGCAGACAGAACGGAAATTAATTCAGTTTGCCACCCAGCACCAGTTCTTTTTTGTATCGCTTAACTTTTCCGTTCAGGTTAAATATTTCGACATAAGCCACATAAATGCCGATGCGGGCTTTGCGTCCTTCATCATCAGTGCCATCCCACTGAAACTGCCCCTGACTGCCCACCAGTTCTTGTTTCACTAAATATTTTATTTCTCTGCCCTTGGCATCATACAGGCGCACATTACAGGTATAGCCCGGTTCCGAAAACTTATATTGAATAAACACTGCATCTTTATCGCCATCGTTATCGGGGGTAAATACAGGCGGGGTAATAGCAATTGCCTCTTCCGAAATGCCGGTTTCGGAGTATTGCGAATTCAGATAAGTAGGCGTGGCAAAACCCACGGTGGAGGCCGCACTGTGCCAGGTGTTTTTGTCGGAGGTGGTGCTGTTGAAATCGATTCGCTCCAGCGACACCCCATCTTCGTTGTCCAGCAGCGCGTAGTGCCAGTCACTTTCATAGGCCAGCGAATCAATGGAATAGCTGTTGTGTAGTTTAAGTAAACAAATACTCTCCCGATCGTCATAGTTGGGCAGCTCGGTTTCCACCAGTGCATTCGCATTGCGACAAAAATACGACTGCTGTATATTCTCTGCGTTTTCAGTGAGCACGACATACTCTCCCGGAAAAAGGAGATAGCTTTCGGGCGATGCAGTCGATAACTCCAGCACTATTTCGGGTGCGTTAAAATCTTTCTCCACGATATCCAGTTGCTTCAAATCAAAAATTTTGTTGCTCCGATTATACAGCTCCACAAAATCGTAGCCCGAAGTGGCCGGGTTGAACAAAATTTCATTGATAATAATGTCGCCCACCAGCGGAGTATCGGCAATGGCAAATAGAGCGGTGTCGCTCATGCCGATTGGGTTATTGCTGCAATCGGTCAGGTTCAGCGCTTTTACCGTATAGATGGTGCCCGGAACAAAATCCGTCAGGAATTCGAGCTGCACTTGCTTGTAATCAAACGGAATGGGAAGTGCCAGTAGCGGAGCGCCCACGCCATTGTTGACTATAAAATTGGCGGGCACATTAGCTGTTCCATTATTGAGTGGTTCCGAAAAATACAACATCAGCGTGTTGGCATCTACCAGGGCGGCACGCACTAACCGGGGCAACAGTGTATCAGGGTTATTGGCTGTCACCGAATTTTTTTGGCCCGGAGTGCCGCCTGATGCATCGGTGCTGGCTCGCCAGTTTTCCTGCCCATTGCAGGGGTTTTCGGTATCCATCAGCTCCAGCGCCCAGCCGCCATCTTTCTTGGCTTCATCGGCATACCAGGCATCGGTATAGGGCACATAGTGAATGAGGTTGCCGCTGTTGTTCTTCAACAGCAAATTATCACCTGTATTGGTGAGCGAAGGGAAAGACGAAACCTGTGAGGTGTTGGGATAACTCGCAAACAAAATGCCATTACTGGTCGAGGTGATAATTACAAAAGAGTCGGGCAGCAGAAGGTAACTGGAAAGCGTAGCAGCAGAGGAGCCCGCTTTGCTCAACTCCCAATCTTTGAGGTTAATGGCCCTCTGGCTTCTGTTATACAACTCCACATATTCAGCAGCCGGCAGCCCTACTTGCGGATCCGGATCCGGGAAAATTTCATTGATGAGTACATCAAACTTTTCGGCCTGTTTGGGGATAGCAAACTGAAAAGAGTTTTGAGCAGAAATGAGCGTTCCGGCACAGTTGCTTATGGTAGCCGTGAGCGTATAAATCAGTGCCGAATCCAGAGGCGAAGCAAAGGCGATATGCACCCGGGTAAAGTTTACACTATCTAGTGTGGCAGTGAGTGGATTTCCCACGCCATTATTCACCAGATAGTTGGCGGCTACCGAAGCCGAAGAGGCATCAGCCTGCTCGTTAAACAGCAGGGTGATTTCGGTAGCGGAGACCACCTCTATGCCGAGCAGCGAAAACTGCGTGCTGCCCGAAGTATTATAAACCGAATTTCGTTTGCCCGGTGTGCCACCACTCAGGTCATTGGAGGCTGTCCAGTTGTTGTTGCTTTGGCAGGGATTGGCAGGGTTGATGAGCTCTAAGGTCCAGCCGCCATCGTTTTTTACCGTGCTGTTATACCAATCATCTATGTAGTTAACGGTGTGAATCACTGCTCCTGCGCTGTTATGGAGTTTCAGGTTGTCGCCCGTGTTGTTCAAAGAAGGTAAAGAAGAAACCACACATTTGGCCATCGTATTGGGAAAAGAATCCGCATTGGCTGTGCTGATTATTACCACAAAACTATCGGGCAGCAGGGTTATACTGGGCAGGGTGATGGTGGTAGCAGCATCCGAAAATTTCCAGCCCCCCAGCGAAATGGGAAAGGTTGTTGTGTTATACAATTCCACAAACTCGGCTGAAGGTAGCCCCACGCGCGGGTCGGGGTCGGCCATTAGCTCATTGATTAAAACATCATAAGCCCCCGGTATAAAAAACGAAAAAGGAACGCTGCTATTCACTAGCACGTTATTGCTCAAATCCGGAATACCGCTCAGGTTGAGGCTGTAGCTGTTGCCGTTTTGCAAAGGATTGGCCAACGTAAGATGCACCAACGAAAAATTGCTTCCATCCCGCAAGGCTACCGAGGGATTGCCGATGCCCCCGCTTATACTGTAATTGCTCTCCGCTTCGGCCGGGCCCGCTAAAACAGGTTCCGAAAACAGCACATCCACAGTGGTGGCCGATAGCACCGCCACGTTCAGCACGGTGGGCTTGGTGGTGTCGCTCACCAGATAGTTAATGCTAAAATCATCGAAGTAATAGAGATTGTAGCGCGAGGCGGTGGCGTAATCGCACACCACGCCAAAATAGGCCGTACTGTTCACCGCATTATCGGTAAAAGTGCCCTCGGAAGCAAAATTGCTCCCGCCAGTTTTGTCGGCATATACATTCCATATCCCACCAGTGTGGCGCACCACTTTTATGCGCACGGCATTAATGGTGCTGCCGGTCATGATACCTGATGCACCCGTAAAAACTTTGGTGGATGTAGTGCCGCTTTGCCAAAAGATATCGAGCGAATCGGGCGCGGTGCCACTTTCGCCAAACTGAACATAATAGCCATTCAGGCTGCCCGTTAAATCGGCCTGGTCGCTGGCCAGATACACCCGCACCTGATTGGTAGAACTTGGATTAAAATTCAAACGAATCAAAAAATTCCACTCGGTGGAATCCAGCAGTGTGTTGGGGGTAGAAAGATAAATAACCGAAGAAGCCTGCGGGCCGATGCTGTGCAGCGAGTCGCCCGCTATTTCAAATTCTGCCACGTTTCCGCCCCAGGAGGGATTATTCACAAAATCACCATCCCCGAAATTATCCAACACCTGCGCACCGCAGCAGAGTGGAAACAAAAACAGCCAGAGCATGCAACGCATAAAAAGAAAACAGGGGGGGCTATTTTGTATTCAACCAATCTATCATAAAGTTAATGACCTGTGTGCGGTCGGGCTCCGGCTCATTGTGCAACTCGTGGTAGTATCCCTCCCACAACTTCAGCGTAACCAGATTTTTTGGGGCCCTGTCGGCAAATTGCTTGGTGCCTTCGGGCGAGGTGAGGGTATCGGCTGTGCCGTGCATCAGCAGCGTGGGTGTTTTAAGCAACGCAGCATTTTCGAGCGCCCATTTGCCGGCATTAAAGAAACCGAAGAAGGTACCGGCCGTAATTTTTCCGTGGTTAAAAGGGTCGGCATCATATTTTTTTACCTCTGCTTTATCGCGCGATATAGCCGAAGAATCCAGCGCAGCTGGCTCGGTAAAAGCCGGATAAATGTTTACCATCATTTTGGCCAGAAAAACCTTGAAGGCCGGTGGTTCGAAACCTAACTTAAACAATCCACCCGTTACAATAGCTCCGGCCAGTGCCGGTTGCCTGCGCAGCAGATAATTGGCCACGATGCCGCCTCCCATGCTGTGACCCCACAAATACTTCTTTACACCCGGGTAGCGACTTTCTGCTTCTGCCAATATCGTATTTACAGAATTCAGCGAGGCATCATAACTGGGGGAATGTCCTCTTTTGCCGCTGGTTTTGCCGTGGCCCAGCCCATCGTAGCTGAGCACCGCATAGCCCGCAGCGGCCAGCCGTGCTGCAGCATCGGCATAGCGCCCGCTGTGCTCATTAAAACCATGCACAATGCACAGTACGCCTTTCGGGTTTTTTGCGTCCCATCCCTGTCCATACACTGTTTCTCCTTCCTGCTGCCAGTTAAATTCAAAATGACTCATAGTAATATGATTTATTTTTAAACAGATTCGAAGCTACTATTTTCTACAGCTTTTGATATGAATGTATAAATTCGAAGATAAATACCACCCTATGAAGCAGCTCCTCCTTTTTATTGCCATTTTAATCATTGCTGCCGCTATGTATGTGGGTGGCATGCTGCTGCTGGGGGTGGTTACCAAATTTAAACCCGCAGCTGTAGAAAAAGTGGATACCCAAGCGCCTCCGTCCGCTGCCGGAGCAAATGCCCTGCCCAGCGACTCCACCTTTAGTTTCCTGATATGGAATATTGGCTATGGCGGACTGGGAAAAGACGTTGATTTTTTTTATGACGGGGGTAAAACCGTCACCTCGCCTCAGGCACTGGTAGCCGGATACAATGAGGGAATTATTAAAAACTGCGCGGGCAATTATCGCAATATTGACTTTGTGCTGCTGCAGGAGGTAGACCGCTGTAGCAAGCGCAGTTACAAGATAGACCAGGCCGCTAACATAGCGGCTGCGCTGCCTGCTCATTATTCCACCTTTACGCCCAACTACGATGTGGTGTATCTTCCCTTCCCCTTCACCGACCCCATCGGCAAGGTGTATGGAGGGCTGCAAACGCTGTCGCGCTACGCACCCCTATCCAGCGAGCGGGTGGCCCTGCCGGGGATTTCCGATTTTCCTAAAAAGATTTTTTACCTGGAGCGTTGTCTGCTGGTGCAGCGCTATGCCTTGCCCATGGGCAAAGAACTTATCGTCATCAACACCCATTTTGAAGCCTATGACGATGGCTCGGTCAAAAAACGGCAAATGGCTTTGGCCAAAGAACTGATGGAGGCCGAGTATGCCCAAGGCAATTATGTGGTGATTGGGGGCGATTGGAACATTGCTCCTCCGGGCTTTAATGTGCATACGTTTGAAAAAGAAACAGAAGATGACCCTTTATACCTCATGAACAACGACAAAAACTACATGAGCACCTGGTCCTATGCCTACGACCCTACAGTAGCTACCAACCGCAAAAACAAAACGGCTTTTGATGCTGCAAAAACCTTTACCACTGTGATTGATTACTATTTGGTGTCGCCCAATCTGGCTATCGAAGAAGTAAAAGGACAAGACATGGGCTTTGCTTACAGCGACCACCAACCTGTAAAGTTGACCGTAAGGGTAAAGTAAGCGCTAGAGCACATACTCCACCTCTTTGAACATAAAGCGGTGTTCTTTACCTCCGCTTTCCACCAACAGCTTGCCATCTTTGGCCACGCCCGTAATTTCGCCCTTGATGCGTTTGGCTTTATGAATGAACTCGCTCGTTTGCTGATAGCGATAGAGTGCAACAGTATAGGCCTTGTCTAAAAAGTTGTAGTGTCCCTGCCGCAGTTGCAAATAGTATTTCTCCAGATAGTTATCAAGCAGCGGCTGGAGCACCTCCAGCGAATGGTGGTGCTGAGTAATTTGAAAAAACGAAACAGGATTGGGTAGTGCAGGGCTAAATGTTTCCTGATTTACGTTGATGCCCAAACCCACTATCGAGGAAGTAAGCGAACTGCCGCTGATGCTGTTCTCTATTAGAATGCCTGCCAGCTTGTTGTTGCCATAGTAAATATCGTTGGGCCACTTGATGCGTACTTCTTCGCGCAGCACTTCTTCGCAAAAGTCTTTTACTCCCAGGCTAATGGCCATATTTAAAAAGAACTGTTTGTCGGCCGCTAAAAATACCGGGTAAAGCACCACGCTCAGTGTCATGTTTTTACCCGGCTCCGATTCCCATTTATTGCCTGATTGGCCCCGTCCCTGGCTTTGTTCGATGGTGCTAATCACGGTTCCTTCCACGGGTTTTTGGTGGCGCAACATTTCTTTGGCAGAGTTGTTTGTAGAGTCCGTGGAATCTAACCGGATGTGATGTTGACCGATAAAAAGCGACATGGCTTAAATTTTTTAGAGGGCGCTAAGGGGGAATGGCTAAACTTTCTTCTCTACGGAAACTAATTACTTTTGAGTTGACACACACGTATTTTATCAACAAAAACGGAACGTTTGGCGAAAAAGAAATCAAGTAAAGTGAGTTTGAAGAAGGTGGTGATTGATGCTATCCTCGATAAGAAAGGCAACGATGTAGTCAGCCTGGACCTACGGAAAATAAAAGATACCCCCTCCGAGTTTTTGATTATTACTCATGGCGATTCCAACACCCATGTAAAGGCCATTTGTGATAATGTGATAGAGGAAACCCGCCAGGCCGGTTTTCCGGTGTATCACAGCGAAGGCCAGAAAAACGGAGAATGGATTATTGTAGACTATGTGGATGTAACGGTTCACATTTTTTATCGTGATAAGCGCGACTTTTATGCCTTGGAAGAGTTGTGGAATGATGCAAAAGTCACCACACATATAGAGTAGTTTACAATATAAAAACAACAGGCCCGTCTAAAGAGAACATTGAAAAAAAGAGCATTGAATATGGATACGCAGAACAACAAAGGACAAAAAACAAATAGAAAAAATCAGCAGGATAATACCCCGTTTGGTGACGGAGGCAAACGCAAAGAGGACGAACCGAAGTTTAACTACTTCTGGGTATATGCCATTATTTTTGCGTTTATCGTTATTAGCGTCAACCTTTCGTTTTTTCAGGAGAACGTAAAGGAAAGCAACTTCACTGAACTGCGAGAAATGCTCACCGAGGGTGATGTGGATCACATATCGGTGGTTAACGAAAAAGTAGCCGAGGTGTATGTAAAAGAAAGCGTACTCAATAAAGCACGCTATACTTCCAAAAAGGTAGACAAAAACCGATTCGGCTCACCCAACAAAGGGCCGCACTTTTTCTTCACGGTTTCTTCGGGCGATAAGTTTACCGATCAGGTAAATGAATTTTATAAAGCAAATCCCACACTTGCTCCGGTAAACATAAAATTTGAAACACGTACCGATTGGGTGCGCGATACCATTCCCTGGTTGCTGCCCATTATCCTGCTTATCGGGTTCTGGATATTTATGCTTCGCAGAGCCGGTGGCGGAATTGGCGGTGCCGGTGGAAACATTTTTAATATCGGAAAATCCAAAGCCATCCTGTTTGATAAGGACGAAAAAATCAACATTACATTTGATGACGTGGCTGGCTTGGATGAAGCAAAAGTGGAAGTGCAGGAAATTGTATCGTTCCTCAAAAACCCTAAAAAGTATACTAACCTGGGAGGTAAAATTCCCAAAGGCGCACTATTGATTGGTCCTCCGGGCACTGGTAAAACCCTCATTGCAAAAGCAATGGCCGGAGAGGCACAGGTTCCTTTCTTCTCCATCTCCGGTTCCGATTTTGTGGAGATGTTTGTAGGAGTGGGTGCCAGTCGTGTGCGCGATTTATTTCGCCAGGCACGTGAAAAAGCACCTTGCATCATCTTTATAGACGAGATAGATGCGATTGGTCGCGCTCGCGGCAAAACGTTGGTGCAAGGCAATGACGAACGCGAGAACACCCTGAACCAGTTGCTGGTGGAAATGGATGGCTTTAGTTCAGAGAAGGGGGTGATTATGGTAGCCGCTACCAACCGCCCCGATGTATTGGATTCGGCATTGTTGCGTCCGGGTCGGTTTGACCGTCAGATATCTATCGATAAGCCCGATATGAAAGGGCGCGAACAGATTTTTAAAGTGCACTTAAAATCCATCAAGATTGGTGCTGCGGTGAATGCCGAAAAGCTCGCCTCGCTCACACCCGGTTTTGTTGGCGCAGACATTGCCAATATTTGTAACGAAGCCGCATTGATAGCCGCCCGCCAGGATAAAGCCGAGGTGGATATGCAGGATTTTAATGATGCGATTGATCGCAGCATTGGTGGTTTAGAAAAAAAGAACAAACTCATTTCTCCGGAGGAGAAAAAAGTAATTGCTTATCACGAAGCCGGACATGCCATTGCCGGTTGGTTCTTAGAGTATGCTCATCCTTTGCTCAAAGTTTCCATCATCCCTCGTGGAGTGGCTGCCCTGGGTTATGCTCAGTATTTACCCAAAGAAAAATATCTGGAGACATCACCCGAAATGTTGGATAGAATGTGTATGACATTGGCCGGAAGAGCAGCCGAGCGCATCGTGTTTGATGAAATATC
>CAYQRR010000003.1:0-24718 GCA_964419635.1 uncultured Chitinophaga sp.
ACCGTTTTGTTTCCCCTGAAACTGTTCAAACAATTGTTGCAAACTACAATTGCGCGTAGTAAACACACCGAGGTTGCGATGCAGCGGACACACATATTCATCTGCCTCCAAAGCGGCTGTAACGCCCACGGCAATGGCCTCCTGCCCAATGCCCGAAAACCATTTGCTTACTCTGCCTTGTCGGAGCAATTTGAGCATGCGCTCTTCAATCACTCGTGGTTTCAGCAAAAGTTGATAAAGCAGGATGAGTTCTTCGTTGGTTAAATTTTTTCTTTCAAATTGCATGGGCGCAAAGTAAAGGGAATTGTATCATGTGTAATAAATATTCAAGGTGAATAATTCTACTGTAGAGCAACTGGAATCATTGTTGCTGGAAGAAAAGAGCGATGCAGAAAAAGCTGAATTGTTTTTGCAATTAGGCAAGGCATACAATGCCAGCGGTAAGCTTCAGGAGGCCATAGCGGCCACTAATCAGGCACTGTTATTATTCGAGCGTTCCGCTAATACAGCACAAGTAATTAGAACGGGAATTACCGCAGGAAACATTTATATCAACCTGGGCAATCTTTCAGAAGCCTTTCAATCGTTCTATGAAGCATTGCGAAAAGCAAAAGCAGTGGGCACCAAAGCAGATATGATCAGCGCCTATAATGGACTAGGAAATGTAAGGGGAACCGAGGATAAACTTACGGATGCCATATCCTATTACGAAACAGCATTAAAGTTAGCTGCTGAAATAAAGGATATAAAAATGCAGGGTTCATTGGTTACTAATTTGGGTGTAATACGCCAGAAACAAGGCAACTACTCCGAATCGCTAAAAAACTATCTGGAGGCACTACGGTATTGGCAGCAAACAGACAATTATCATTTTGAGCAAATCACGCTGTTGAACATTGCCGTAGTTTATCAGCATTTAGAGCAACTGCCAGATGCCTTGAAATACTATGAGATGGCTCGTGCATTAACCAGCAAAGTAAACAACCCGTATCTGCACTCACGAGCAGTACTGGGTGTGGGAGATGCTCTTTACACTATGAAAAGCCTTGAAGCGGCTAAAGAACACTATACAAATGCCATGCTGCTCAATAAAGAGATTGGTGACAAGCAGGGCATTGCCTACTCCTATAGCCGGTTAGGATTAATTGCTACAGAGGAAGCTGATTGGGGTCCTGCGTTGGAGCTTTGTCTACAATCAGCCAATTTGTTTAAAGAACTCGGTATGGCAGCCGGTGAAGCAGAAGCCTATAGGCATATCGCACAGATTTATTCAAAGCAACACCGTTATGAAAGTGCTCTGGAGTATACCTCCAGAGCGGTAGGTATTGCCATGGCTACCGGCTCAAAAGGCACAGCAGCCATTTTCTATAAAGACCTTTACCTGATTCACAAAGCGGCAGGAAATTCAGCCGCGGCACTTTCACATTTTGAAAAACATGTGGAGTTGCAAAATGAAGTCCGCAACGTAGAATCCAACAAGCAGATTGCGGATCTGAAAAGTAGTTATGATTTGGAGTTAAAGGAAAAAGAAAAGATATTAATTGAAAAAATCCTTCACAACATTCTACCCAAAAGCATAGCCGACAAAATAAAAAACGGAGAAGAAAAAATTATTCAGCGGTTTGATAATGCTTCAGTCTTGTTTGCCGATATGGTAGGTTTCACGGTTTGGAGCCAGAAAAGAAATGTGAATGAAGTAGCCGAAACGCTCAATCATATTTTTAACCTGTTTGACGAATTAGCAACTGAACATGGTGTAGAAAAAATAAAAACTATAGGCGATGCCTACATGTGCGTAGCCGGATTGCCCGAGCCCTGCGAAGACCATGCCGAGCGAATGGCTAAAATGGCATTGACCATGAACCAAAAAATTTCGGAGGCATATCCGAGCGGTGAAATAAGACTGCGTATTGGCATTCATTGTGGCGAAGTGATAGCCGGTGTGATTGGCAAAAACAAATATGCTTACGACCTGTGGGGCGACACGGTGAACACTGCATCAAGAATGGAAAGCCACGGAGTGGAAAATAAAATTCAGGTAAGTGAAGAATTCAGAAATCTTGTTCTCGATAAATTTCCATTTGAAGAACGCGGAGAAATAGAGGTAAAGGGGAAGGGGAAAATGAAAACGTGGTGGTTAGTATCGTAACAACCGCATAATTTTTTACATATAAAAATGCCTATGGGACTAAGTCGGATACAAACATTAATAGATGAGGCGGATGCTTCCCATCAAAAGAATGATACAGCTTTATTAGGAACTCTCGCTAAGCAAGCAAAAGAAGAAATTGAAAAATACAAGGTGCAACATCCCTATGATCTGAGTAATACACATCAGTTATATGCAAGAGCTATGTTTTTTGTTTCAGTGTATCACGCTATCAAAGGACAGATGGATGATAGCGTGCGAGAAGCACAACTCGCGCTTGAAATTTTAGATATGGACGATAAGCCCGAGTTGCGGGCAAGATTATATCATCTTTTAGGTGAGACCTTTCGTAATTTATCAGATTTCACCAAGGCCCTGCAACACGAGGAGCAATCTTTAAAAATTTGGCAATCGCTCGGAAATGAACATGGTGTAAATACTGTTCTTAATTCTATATCGGCCTCTTACTATTACCTGGGGGAATATGAACTTGCGTTGCAAAACCTACAGGCGGTTACCAAATATTTTGAACAGGTAAATGATGCACAACAAACTGCTGCCACGCTGGGCAACTTAGCTCTTGCTTACACAGCCTTAGGTAAAAATGACGAGGCGTTGCAACATTTAGAGAGAGCCATGCAAATGAATAAAGCATTAGGCAACAAAAAATTTATAGCCATCAATGCTTACAGTATTGGAGGGGTGTATTTAACCGGTAAAGAGTTTCAAAAGGCCAAAGAATATCTGGAATTAGCATTAGAACTATCTGCCGATATGAATAATGCCTTTTCTGCTGCACTCTTTGCACTAGGCGGGCTATACAAGGAAGAGATGAATCCATTTAAGGATTACCAAACCGCGTTAAACTACATGCAGCGCGCTGTGAAAACAGCTGAAGAATCGCACGACTTAATCGGGCTGAGCCATTCTTATTTTGGATTGGCAGAAACTTTTGTCTTGCTACACGATTTTGAAAATGCGTTTAAATATCACAAACTAGGATATGAAACTGAGAGGAAAGTGAAATCGGAAGAAGCAAAGCGCGAAGCCACACAAATTGATCACCGCAGAAAAGTGGAAAATGCCGAACGCGACCGCCAGTTAAACCTGGCCCGCTTTCAGGAGCAAGAAAAAATATTACTCAACATCTTACCGGCCCAGATAGCAGAGCAGATCATCAGCGGCACCGGGAAAATTATTCAGCGCTTTGATAGTGCCACTGTGCTTTTTGCCGATGTGGTGGGGTTCACCAAATGGAGCGAAGGACTGAGTTTAGATGAAGTAGCCGAAACGCTCAACCATATTTTTAACCTGTTTGATGAATTAGCCAACGAATATGGCGTAGAAAAAATTAAAACCATAGGCGATGCCTACATGTGTGTAGCCGGTTTGCCCGAGCCCTGCGATGACCATGCTGAGCGTATGGCGAAGATGGCTTTAGCCATGAACCAAAAAATTGCCGAATCATATCCGAGTGGTGAAATAAAATTGCGCATCGGCATTCATTGTGGCGAAGTGATAGCCGGTGTGATTGGCAAAAACAAATACGCTTACGACCTATGGGGCGATACGGTGAACACCGCATCAAGAATGGAAAGCCACGGAGTGGAAAATAAAATTCAGGTGAGTGAAGAATTCAGAAATCAACTGGGCGATAAATTCAGTTTTGAAGAGCGCGGAGAAATTGATGTAAAGGGAAAGGGTAAAATGAAAACATGGTTTTTAAATCCTCCAACGCGATCTTGATGTTTATCTTTAAATTTTGTATAAACTGTCTTCTATGAATCGTTCATTACTCCTACTGGCAGCATTGCTGCTTGTTGCACTGTTTGCTTTTAGCCAAGGCGAAATTCAAAACCCCAACACAGGTGGTGGCATTTTCTGGCGCACCACAGGAAACAACAACACCAACAGCGGAACCAATTTTATTGGCACTGCCGATAATGTAAGCTGGAGAATTAGAACCAACAATATTCCGCGTGCTGTAATAGACAGCAATGGTTTAGTGGGTATTGGAATCGGAACGCCCACCAAGTTGCTGCACACTGCCAGCGGAGATTTATTGGTTGCCGGCACCATTACCAATACTACTGGGATAGAAATTATACCTGCAAAGGTGGCGCTTCAAGGTGGCGGTAGATTATTTTTCAGAGAGGTAGCTAATGACCTGTTTGGTGCCAGTATTGGCTATAATGGCGGTAATGCAGGCAACGAAATTCTCAACTGGCCATCTAATACATTCAACATTGCTTTACACGATAACAATACTAACGGCACACCGATCATAACTATAGAAAGGTTGTCGCTCAACATGGGTGTGGGCACTACAGCTCCACTGCGTAAGTTGCATTTAGGAGGAAGCACCAACGGCTTCAGATATGATGGTGTGGCTTCCGGTGGCGGTTTTATATCCGCACCGGCAGCTACCACCGATAAGCTGATGTTTGCCGATGCGAACGGAGATTTACGCGCCATGGCTAACGGCAGCAGCAATCAAGTGCTCAGCATTTCGGCTGGTGGCGCACCGGCCTGGTCTAATTCTACAGCCTGGATAATTACAGGTAATAACAACACCAATAGCGGCACCCATTTTATTGGCACCAGCAATAACGTTTCCCTGCGGTTTCGCACCAATAATGCTGAGCGTATGGTAATAGACAGCAATGGTAGAGTGGGCATAGGCATTACAAATCCGGCAGATGCCGTTTTACAGGTAAATGGAACCCCCTGGAGAAAAATAAACTTCTCGAGCACCGGCACAGCGTCCATGGGCCGCTTAGGGCTGGATGGAGCCGGCAGCACCTTTTCTACTAATGCTTACTGGAGCGGTACCGCATGGGTACGCGATGATGTAGCTGAACCCAGTTTTGCGCTTATAGAACATACATCTAACAGCCGATACGAATTTAGAGTGGCTACCCCCAACACCGGCAACATTGCCTGGACAACTGCCATGGTGGTAAACACAGCAGCCAATGTGGGGATAGGCACCACGGCACCTACCCAGCGCTTACACATAGTAGGTTCTGTGCGAATTGTAGACGGCACACAAGCCGACAATTACGTACTCAAAAGCGATGCGAATGGAAATGCCAGCTGGGCTGACCCTGCCACCCTACTTACTGACTCAACCGACTGGACTATTACTGGTAACAGTGGAACAGTGGATGGCACCAACTTTATAGGCACTACTGATAATATTCCTTTTACAGTGAGAGTTAATAATCAAACTGCAGGGCGTATCAATCACTTACAAAGCAGCGCATCGTGGGGCTATAGGGCATTACGCAGCATTACTACAGGATATGAAAACACTGCTGTTGGCGATTCGGCACTTTCGCTCACCACAACCGGCTATCGCAATACTGCGATGGGCTATGTGGCTTTAGTCTCCAATACAACCGGACATGGCAACACAGCTGTGGGCACACATGCTATGCAAAGAAATACTACCGGTGAACGCAATGCTTCCTTTGGCTATCAACCTTTAGCATTTAACACCTCTGGAGATTACAATGTGGGCGTAGGTTATCGTGCTCTGTATGATAACACTATCGGGGGCAACAATGTGGCTATTGGCCGCGAAGCGATGTATAACAACATAGACGGAAGCTATAACATAGCAATTGGTGGTGTTGCTTTGACCAGTAATGACGAAGGTCAATACAATACTGCTGTTGGCTACAACGCACTAAGCTCCAACCAGCATGGCACCTACAATACCGCTTTGGGCCACAACTCGGGTATTAATGGGGCTGCATTCAACTCGTATGCTACAGCTATAGGCGCAAATGCACAAGTGTCCGATGCGTATTGTTTGGTGCTGGGTGCTATAACTGGTGTGAATTCTTACATTAACCCGAGCACTAAAGTTGGTATTGGCGTCACAAATCCTTCCTTTCCTCTGCATGTAGTTGGTAGTCGTATTCAAGGCAACATTTATCACTATTTCTACGGTGGCTCCGGCTCCGGTAATACCACCTCTACCTTAGATGTGTCTATTCGTGCCAGCCATGCCATGCTGGCCGACAAGTATTGCGCAGTCAGCGATGCCCGGGTAAAAAATGTGGTAGCACATAGTAATGCGGCAGCAGATTTGAATGTGGTGAATCGTTTGAATGTAGTGGACTATAAGTACAAAGATTCTATTGGGCAGAGTGCTTCATTAATGAAAGGCTTTTTGGCACAAGAAGTGGAACAACTAATGCCAGAGGCCGTTTCTACTGTCAAAAACTTCATACCGGATATTTATACCTTGTCTACTGAAGTAACAAAGGGGACATACGCTCACAGCATGATTATCCGATTGCCTGTAAAACACAATTTGCAGGAAGAGGATCGTGTAAAAATCATTACCCGGGCACAACACGATTTAATGGTGGAGTGTATTGATGATGAGTACACCTTTGAAGTATGCAACTATACTGAGCCATTTACTGACAAAATTTTCGTTTATGGCAAAGAAGTGAGCGACTTTCGCACCGTTGACTATGACCGCATTTTTGTTACCGGCATCAGTGCCATACAAGAGCTAAACAGACAGTTGGCGCAAGAGCGTGAAACAAATGCAATACAAGCAGAACAATTAAAGCTAAAAGCCAATGCCGACCAGGTAAACCTGCTGCGCAATGAAATGGAGGAGCTGAAAAGTTTGTTATTGAGATACACCTTACAAAGCAAACAATGAGGACACGCCACACGGGCTGGTGTTTACTTGCAGACTTCAAGTATTCTCATTGTTTTAGTCTTTTAAGAAACAGTTCAAGGAGATGAGTAGCAAAATGAAAACGTAGTTTATTACAAAAACGTAAAAAATGAAATACAAACAACTCGGAAAATCAGGATTAAAAGTTTCTGAACTATGTCTTGGTACTATGGGCTTTGGCACCGAATGGAAATGGGGTGCCGATAAAGACACCAGCTTCAAAATAATGGAGGCATTTGCCCATGCGGGTGGCAATTTTATTGATACGGCCAACCGCTATACCGAGGGAAGCAGCGAGCGCATCATTGGCGAATACATAAGGCCCGACCGCGACCATTTTGTTATTGCCACCAAATATTCACTGCACGATAACCTGACCAATGTGAATGCATCAGGCAACAACCGCAAAAACATGATGCGCAGTGTAGAGGAAAGTCTGAAACGTTTGCAGACAGATTTTATTGATGTGCTGTATCTGCATATCTGGGACCATCTTACACCGATTGAAGAAGTCATGCGCGGGCTGGATGATTTAGTGCGCATGGGCAAAGTAAACTACGTGGCCATCAGTGATACTCCTGCTTGGATTATCAGCAAAGGGCAAACCATGGCCGAACTGATGGGCTGGAGCCGATTCGTTGCGCTGCAAGTGGAATACAGTCTGCTGCAACGAACGCCCGAGCGCGAGCTCATTCCCATGGCAAAGCATTTTGGGTTAACCGTTACCCCGTGGGCACCCTTGGCGGGTGGTGCCTTAACCGGCAAATATCTGCAAGGCGATAAGGGTCGCTTACCCGATAACTCTAAACGGCTGAACGAAAACAGCACTCGTATCGTGAAAGAAGTGATGGCTGTGGCGGAAGAAATAAGTTGCCACCCCTCACATGTAGCTTTGAAATGGACCATGCAACAAGGCTTTTCTTCTATTCCAATTGTAGGTGCTACCAAAGTAACCCAGGTGCAAGATAATCTGCTTGCAGTTGGAATAGAGTTGTCGGATGTGCATATAGAAAGACTGAACAATGCCAGCGCCATAGAAATGGGCTTTCCGCACGATTTCTTTAAAGAGGAAGGCGTGCGACTGGTGACATATGGCGGTTTTTATAATAAGATTCAACACTAGTTAAGGCGCTAAATCATAATTTTTTTAAAAAATTTATTGGTTTTGTTTGCAATTGTTGTATCAACAACTATTATTGCAACAACAAAATAAAAAAACAATGAAAAAAGTAAACGCCCTGATGGCCACAGTTATTTGCGCCACACTCTTTGCTACATCGTGCAACAATAAGCCCACTACCGATGAGGCCACCACTGTTGCTGTTGATAGCACCGCCACTGAAGAAACGTATACAATCGCCACCGACAGCACTAGTTTTGTGAGCTGGAAAGGTGTTATGCTGGGTGTAAAAGAGCACTTTGGAAAAATCTCTTTTCAGGAAGGTAGCTTAACCACCAAAGGCGAACAACTGGCTGGCGGTAGCTTTGTAGTAAATATGTCCAGCATTGTTCCATTAGATGCAGCCTACGATGAAAAGAAAGGCGCCTCTAAAGATAAATTAGTAGGCCACCTGTCCTCCCCCGATTTCTTTGATGTAGCCAATCACCCTACTGCTTCTTTTGTAATTAGCAGTGTGCAAGGCAATGCCGCTAAAGGCACTTTAACCATCCGCGGAAAAGCCAACGAAGAAACGCTAACCAATATTACACTGACCGAAGCAGAAGGCGCTTTAAAAGCAACCGGAAGTCTAAAGTTTGACAGAAAAAAATATGATGTAGCGTTTGATATGCCGGTGAAAGATATGGTTATCTCTAACGATATTGAATTGACCGTGGAATTAACCGCTAAAAAATAAGGGGTTTTTTATTTGATGTGAAAGGCTCTCCGCAAGGAGGGCCTTTTTTATTGGCAGGCAATCTTACTAACCCGATTCTGATGCCGCCCGCCCTCAAAAGGGGTATCCAAAAATGCTGCAACACATTCTTTGGCCACCTCAAGCGAAATAAAACGAGCCGGCAAACAAAGAATGTTGGCGTTGTTATGCTGGCGTGTCAACTTGGCCAATTCTGCTCCCCAGGCAATGCCCGCACGAATACCCTGATGTTTATTGGCTGTCATAGCAACTCCATTAGCGCTGCCGCAAATCAAGATTCCGAAATCAAACTCACCATTTTCTACAGTGCTTGCCACCGGATGCACAAAATCGGGATAGTCTACACTATCACTAGATAGGGGTCCAAAGTCTTTAGTTTCCACCCCCTTCTCCGTTAAAAAGGCAATGAGTTCCTTTTTGTATTCGTAGCCGGCATGATCGCCACCGAGTGCAATGCGCATAGTTTGATAATTTAATTGCGAAAATAACTTCTGGTTGTAAACCCATCTTTACATTTTTTGCAGCACCTCAAACAATCGGTCGAAGTTTTCTTCATTGGATGGGATACAAATCGGTTTTAACTGCTCACATAAATCAGCCGACAAAAAAATCATTTTGAAGGTGAGTTTGGTTTGTGAGCCCGGTTCTTCAAAAGCGACCTGTATCTGAAACAGAGGCGCTACCACATGGTTCATTACAATAAAAGATGGTTCTTCTATTTTGATGAACGCACATTCGTTGTCATAATTGGCTCCGTTGGGGCCGTGCATCACAAACTTCCACCGTCCGCCTTCGCTAAAATTAAAATCAATAAACGTGTTCGTAAATCCCCTGGGGCCCCACCAGGTTTGTAAGTGCTCCGGATATTTCCACGCTTCAAAAACTTTCGCGCGTGGAAAGTTGAAAATGCGTTGCGAAACAATCTCACAGCCGGCAGCCGCATTCGTAATTGTTTTATCAGGCAGCATAGAGATGGATGACACAAATACTACTTAAAAACTTTGGAGATATTTTTTCCAACCGAACAAGGCACCGCATAGCATCGCCCATGCACCAAGAATAGAAAATATCAGCCGGCCCATGGCATCGGCCGGCTCGCTAAATTTTTTCCATCCCAGTTTTTCCTGCACATACCACCACTTCAACATTCCGGCAAATAATCCGTTTCCTTCATCGGCAAAAAAAGCCCAGGCCATAAATATTTTATGAGTGTCGGCACAGGGTGTGTACCTGGCGCGCAGCGCTATGCGCGAGCCCGATTTATTCGTAATGCCATGGGGGGTCATCCGAGGTACGAACAAAGTTTCGCCTGTCTTCTTTACCATTTCTTTTCCGTCTACCAGAAACATAACCTCCCCTTCTGTAATAGTAAAATGTTCATCGGCATGGCGATGAAAATGCGATGGCACCATTCCTCCTGCTTCCATGGTCCAGTCCATTTCAAAATGGGCATCATCGAAGCTGCGTGGAATGAAGGTTTCTTTCATCAGCTGCAGCGGGCGGTTCAGAATAATAGTCATCTGCGTTGGGGGTTTTTATAAAAATAAACAAGCCCCGAAATTTCGGGGCTTGTATGTATTATTTGCTGCTTTTAGGTTTGGTTGCCGGCTTGGTCGTTTTGGCTTTAGCCTCCGCTTCTTCTGCTGCAGTTATCTCATCGGCACTGAGCTCTGTTATCACTTTAAACTCCGTTCTGCGGTTTTTATCGCGGCCCGCAGGATTATCGACCCCGGCAGGATCTTCGTTTAATGCCCGGGGCATGGACTCACCATACGCCTTACTGATGAGACGGAACTTTCTGATTTTTTTACTCAGCAAATATTTCAATACCGCATCGCTTCTGCGCTGCGACAAGGCCAGATTATATTCCTCGGAGCCCTTGCCATCGGTGTGCGAACCCACCTCTAACACATACTGCGGATTGTCGGCCATAAACTGCGTCACCTTATTTAAAGTATCAGGTGCTCCTGCCGACAACATATCTTTGTTGAACTCCCAATACACCTCACCAATGGTTTCGCCCACATGGCTTAGTTTTTCGGGTATTGATTTCATGGTAAAATCAAGGGTTACGGTATCGCTGCTGCGCTTGCCTACGGTAGACACAGACAATAGCATATCCTCAAATCCTTTTTTCCGGGCAATGATTTTATATGCCTTTTCTTTTTCCAAATCAAAGAAATAGCTGCCATCAGCGGCATACAGTGTTTTTATCTCTTTCCCTTCTCGCTCATCGTACAATTGCACCAAACCATTATCTATTGTTTTGTAATTGTTATCCGCATTTTGCAAAAGGCCCTTTACGGCAAAGTTGAGTTTTGTTTTAGTTACGCTGTAAATATCATCGCAGCAGGTAGCACTCTTTTGACCAAAACCTCCCGGACGATTGCTCACCACAAAGCCTTCGCCCTGTTTTTCATCCCAGGAGAAATACATATCATCTACGCTGGAGTTTATCGGCAGGCCCATATGTATGGGTTCGCTCCACTCTCCATTGCTAAGGCTTGTTTTAAAGATATCGAAGCCGCCAATATTGATGTGGCCATTCGATGCAAAATAAAGGGTGTTCGTTTTAAAGTCGAAGTACGGGGTGGCTTCATCGCCTTTGGTGTTAATGATGCTCACCGGCCGCGCAGCCTCCGTAGTGCCATTGGCATTAATTTTTGCTGCATAAATATCCATGCCTCTCACTGGATTTCTATCGGCTGAAAAATAAAGCACCAGATCGCCTGCTTCGTTTCTTCCCACAGCCGGCTGTGTGGTGTGCGTCCCTTCTTTATTCACGCTACCATCCAGTTTTTCGCCACTGCTCCAAGTGCCATTTGCCCAATTCGACTTATATATATTGCACAACATTCTGCCGGTTTCATCCTGAGCACACTGCGTGTAATACATGGTTTTTCCATCAGGTGTAAGGCTCGGATTGCCGGTATGATAGTTAACTGCATTCACCTCACTGGCAATAGCAGCGCCCTCACTCCAATCGTTCCCCGTTCTATTGGATTGGTAAATTCTGGAAAACACGGCATACTTCTCTCTCTTTCCATCGAGCATTACGCTATCGCTGATCCATGAACCATAATACAACTGATTATCACTGGCCAGAATGGGTGCGTAATCGGTAAACGGTTGATTAATTTTTTCGTTGAGATGTTCCACTTTAAAAGCGGGCATATCTGTATTGGCTTGCAGCTGTAAGCCCAGATCGCACCCTTGTGCTTCACGGCTGGCGTTTTTGCGCCATTCGCTCAACTTGTCATCACCCGATACCACACGATTAAATTTTTCAAACACCGTTTTTGCTTCCGTATATCGTCCCAGATATTTTTCGGTTAGTGCATACTGATACAAGGCCAGTGGGTTTTTGTGTTTCACGGAATCCAAATCCGAAAGCATTTTGTAAAAACCATTGGCTGCTGCGTAGTTGCGAAGCAGAAAATGTCCATCAGCCAGTTTTTGGTTCAGGAATGTTTTCTTCGGTTTTTTGGCAAGTGCCTCTGCGTAATAGTCCAGGCTGTTGTAAATGCTGCCTTTGGCGGTCAGTTTATCGCCTAGTTTTTTATTCTTTCTCCAGCCAATGCTTTGGGGGCTTGGAAGTTCTTTCAAAGTAGTACTGCCCGATTTTGCCACAGGCGTTTGTGTGGTAGCGGCAAGGGTTGCCGATGCGGGAGCTTGTGTTTCTTGCTTTACAGGCTCACTCTGTTTGTTTTCTGCTTTAACGGGCTGCGGCTGTTCTTTTTCTTTTGCAATTTCTTCTTTGGGTTGTGCCACTGGTGTAGGTTCCGCTGTTACGGGTTCTGTCTTCTCCGCCTTTACCGGTTGTGTTTGTGGCTTTTCTTTGGCAGGTTCAGCCTTGAGTGTAGCTTGCTTTTCCTCTTTGACCGCTGCCGCTGGGGCTGTTTTAGGTTGGTCCTTTTGTTTCTCTTTCACCACTTCATTTTGCGGCTCTGCTTTGGGTGCTGCCGCTTTTTCTTCCTTGGCTGGTTCCGGCTTTTGCGCTGGCTTTTTTTCTTCTTTTATCGTTTCGGTTTGGACGGGTTTAGGTTGCTCCTGCGGTTGCTCTTTCACCGCTTCTTTTAGCGGCTCCGCTTGGGGTGCTGCCGCTTTTTCTTCTTTAGCGGGTTCCACTTTTGCAGGTGCCTGTTTTTCGCTTTGGGCGGGCGCTTCTTTCACCGCTGTTGCTTTGGTTTCTTTAGCCGACTTCGGCTTTTTCGCTTTTGATTTTCCTTTGTCGGTGGCGCTTGGAGAATTCAAGAGTTCGTTCAGCTCTTCTTTCGACTGTGCCTGCACCGTATTTGTTGCAAACAAAAACGCCATACACACCAAAGCAGTAACAAACATAAATTTGTAGTTCATATCAGGATTTTGGTTTTTTACCGCTCTTTATTGTGTGCGGCATACGGGTCGAAAATAAATATTTGCCCAAGGCACTACATCTCCATTTTAGACAGTGTCGGCAAAAGTGAAGCGAAAAAGAGTCAATAGATTACTGGCAGTGTTGGGCGGAATTCATTGGATGGTGATAACAACCGATTGGGGAGGTGCGAAGTCGCAGCCACTTAACTTTATATTATCAAAGTAAATTTTGTCTTTGGGCTCCAGCTTTGCGCTGAGTTTTTTGAAAGATTCAGGATTAGTAGCTGTGTATGATTCTCCTTTTATCAGAAAGACAGCGTTGTATTTCTGAAACTTACAGACTTTTCCGGTTGAGGTTTGCCTCACTGCAAATGCTTCCGGAATAAGCGCCCACGAGCCTGAATTATCTTGGGTGTATTCCAACTTACCATTAATCAACGCATAACCCGAGTCAATTTTTACCTGCGAGAAAACAACCCGTGGTAACAATAACAGGAGTAGAATGGTCAGGCGATTCATAAGCGTTTGTTTTTTGTATAACGCTACTCGGCAATTTTTATTCCCAGCTCTTTCAACTGTTTGTCATCTACAACCGTAGGTGCATCCATCATCAGGTCTCGCCCCCCCGATGTTTTGGGGTAAGCAATCACATCGCGGATCGTATCGCCACCACTCATGAGCATGACCAGGCGGTCCATACCAAACGCACAACCACCATGCGGTGGTGCTCCATACTTAAAAGCATTGAGCATAAAACCGAATTTCTTTTCGCGGTCTTCGGGCGATAAGCCGAGATTATTAAAGACGCGCTCCTGAATATCTTTTTGGTGAATGCGAATGGAGCCCGAAAGAATTTCGTTTCCGTTCATTACCATGTCGTAGGTCTGTGCACGCACACGCGTAGGGTCAGTGTCAAAGTATTGCAGATCTTCGGGGTGTGGCGAGCAGAACGGATGGTGCGCAAAAGTGATTTCGCCACTTTCTTCATCTCTTTCAAACAGCGGAAAATCTACAATCCACAGCACGCTCCATGATTTTTCGTCTATCCAGTTGTTTTTCTTGGCCAGTTCCAGACGCAGATCTCCGAGCGACTTACGCACTTTCGAAATCTTATCGGCAGCTATCAAAATCATGTCGCCCTGCTGCGCATCGAATGCTTTACCAATTTCGCGGAGTTGTTCTTCGCTGAAGAATTTATCAATAGAAGATTTCACACTTCCATCTTCGTTGAATTTAATGTTGACCAATCCGCCCAATCCGCGGTGGCTTGCTTTTACAAAATCAGTCAGCTCATCTAATTGCTTGCGCGTGTAAGCAGCACAGCCTTTGGCATTGATGCCGGCTACCAATCCTCCGTTTTCTATCTGCGTGTTGAATACGCCAAACTCGCTTTTCGGCAGCACAGCGTTTAAATCCACAATTTTGCAATCAAACCGAAGGTCGGGCTTGTCGCTACCATAATATTTAATGGCATCGTCATATTTCAGGCGCTGCAAAGCCGGCAGGTCATAGTTCAATACTTTTTTGAAAACATATTGAATAAGACCTCCGAAAGTTTCAAAAATATCGTCCTGATGCACAAAGCTCATTTCGCAGTCCACCTGCGTAAACTCCGGCTGGCGGTCGCCCCTGAAATCTTCATCGCGGAAGCAGCGCACAATCTGATAGTAGCGGTCCATGCCGGCCACCATTAGCAGCTGTTTTAAAATCTGTGGCGATTGCGGCAACGCGTAAAAGGCTCCATTTACTAAGCGTGAAGGCACCAGAAAATCGCGCGCCCCTTCGGGAGTGCTTTTAATCAGATTGGGTGTTTCAATTTCCACAAACGCTTTATTGTCCAGATACTCGCGCACGGCCCTATTGATTTGCGCACGCATCAAAAGTGTGTCGCGCAGCTTAGGTCTGCGGATGTCGAGGTATCGGTATTTTAAACGCAACTCCTCGCTGCCGTCTGTATCATTTTCTATAATGAAGGGTGGTGTTTCGCTCTCGCTGAGCACAGTAAATTCAGTCACCAGTATTTCAATTTCTCCGGTAGGTATATTCAGATTTTTACTGCTGCGCTCAGCCACTTTTCCTTTGGCCTGTATCACAAACTCGCGGCCCAGTTTGTTGGCGCGCTCGCAAAGCGCGGCATCGCTTTCGTTATTAAACACCAGCTGTGTAATACCATAGCGGTCGCGCAGGTCCACAAAGGTCATGCCGCCCAGTGCTCGTGCTTTTTGCACCCAACCGCTGAGCGTTACTTCTGCTCCAATGTTTTTAATATTCAGCTCTCCGCAAGTGTGACTTCTATACATTGTTCATTTTTGAGGCCGTGAAAATAGAAGAATAGCCGCGTGGTGCAATTGTGATTTTTATCCGCTACTCCTCGTCTCCGCCCATCGGCATACTAAAAAACGAAGGCCCTCGTTTTATTTATATGAATGATGTTTCTACGCCACTAAACCATTACCGTCTATGCGTATTACCATATTCCTGCTATGGATCTTCATTATCTTATCAGTTGCATCGTGCAGCAAATTTGCCGAGTTGCAGGAAAGCAAACTCGATGCCGGCAAACAACAAACTCTTTGGGAAATAAGATATGGCCGTCACACACGCCACACCCTGCATATAGCGCTGCCCGCCAACCGAAATGACCATACACCGGTTGTTATTTTTATTCATGGTGGCGCATGGATGTTTGGTGATAAGAGTGTGCATATTCCGGAAATGGAAAAATTTGCGAAGGCCGGGATTGCCTGTGCCACCATCAACTACCGATTTGCCAGCGATATCACCGGCATCCACCACCCGGTGCTGCCAAACGACATTCGGGCAGCGATTGATTTTATAGCATCCAAAGCGCAACGGTGGGGTGTCTCTGACCATCAATTTGGGTTGGTGGGACAAAGTGCCGGTGGACATTTGGCGCTTCTTACATCCTATACGCTCAACCAGGATAAGCGAATCAAGGCTTGCGCCAGCTGGGCAGGTGTGGTGAATCTGCTGGATAGTGCGCAAGGGGCTGTTGTTGGTGCCGATCTGGTGGGCAAAACATACATGGGATGCCCTCTGAAAAACGCCACAGATACTCTACGCTATAAAGAAGCATCGCCTTACTATATGGCGAACAACACTTCGGTGGCTACTTTTTTATTGCACGGAACCAAAGATATTGCGGTGCCGTTCAGCAGCGTTGTGCTAATGCAAGAACAATTAACAGAACTAGGAGTAGATAATCGAATGAAGGTGTTTAACGGAGGGGGCCATTTATGGTTTGGCAATGACCTGGAAATGGCGCGCACATTAACCATTGACTGGTTTAAAGAGAAACTATAGTGTGGTCGCAATAGCGTCTAGGTCTATCACTTATTCTCGAATCGCTTGGCCAACTCATCGAGCGAAAGAGTAATAAAAGTGTGCCGGCTATTAGGAGCGGTGTAAGGATTTTCGCAGGCAAACAGTTCATCTGTCAATGTTTTCATTTCTTCCACGCTCAATTGCTTGCCGGCTTTAATGGCAGAGGAAGTAGCCAGCGACTTAGCCAGATTTTCGCGCTTGCCCAGGCGATTAACAGCCGCATTCATCTTAAACTGTTCAATGAGTTCTTCCACCATCTTTTTTTCGTTGCCCTGCAGAATATCACTCGGAAACCCATGAATCACAAAACTGTTTTTGCCAAACTCCTGAATATCAAAACCGAGATTATTAATGTCCGGCAATATTTCTTTTAAAATCTGCGCATCGGCCACATTCAAATCCAGATTTTGCGGAAACAACTGACGTTGCGAATCGTGCTTTTTGCTCGACAGCATTTTCAGATAGCGCTCATACATTACCCGTTCGTGTGCGGCCTGTTGGTCAATCAGGATAAAACCACTTTTGATTTGCGACACAATGTATCTGCGATGCAGCTGATGGGGTGGCACGGCTTCGCGTGTTTCAGCATCGGAAGCGGGCATCTTATCCGATGCTGAAAGAGCCTTTTGTACAGGTGCGTTGGTTTTGCCCACTACATCAAAAGCAGATTGCCAGTTTTTTTGGTTATTTTCTTCACGTTTGGTAAGCGGCTCAAAACCGGTAGGCGGAGCAAATTTTTTAGCCTCTTTATGCTGCACGGCATGTTGTGTTATTTCCAGCCAGGTGCGCGGTTGCTGACTAAAAGTGTCGTTGCTGTTTAAATGGTGTTCCTGATTAAAATCAAGGGTTGGCGACACACTGTAAGCGCCCATGGCATGTTTCACCCCCAGGTTCACAAAGGTGTAAACCAACTTCTCGTCTTCAAACTTGATTTCGTACTTGGCCGGGTGCACATTGATATCAATCTTGGAAGGGTCAATATCCAGAAACAATACATAAAACGGAAAATTTTCTTTCGGCATCATCTGGTCGTATGCCATGCTCACCGCGTGGTTCAGGTAAGGAGATTTGATGTAGCGGTTATTGACAAAAATGAATTGCTCGCCCCGGGTTTTTTTACTGAATTCCGGCTTGCCGGCAAAGCCATACACATGTAAAGCATAGCTTTTTTCTTCCACGGGCACAATGCGCTGGTCGTAGTTGTCGCCAAAGAGCGCACAAATGCGTTGCCGCAAATTGCCCGGTTTCAGGTGATACATTTCATAATCATTGCTAAACAACTGGAAGCCTATTTTGGGATGTGCCAGCGCTACGCGGTGAAACTCCTCCAGAATATTTTTGAGCTCCACGCTATCGCTCTTCAAAAAATTTCTGCGGGCCGGCACATTGAAGAATAAATTTTTAATAGCAATACTGGTGCCTTCTGGCGTTTGGCAGGGCTCCTGTTTTAGCACTTTCATTCCTTCAATATCTATGCTGGTGCCCAGTTGCTCGGTGTGCTGTTTTGTTTTCAATTCCACCTGAGCAATAGCGGCTATAGAGGCCAGCGCCTCGCCTCTGAAACCCATGGTGCGTATGTTAAACAAATCATCGGCCGTTTGAATTTTGGAGGTGGCGTGTTTTTCAAAACACATGCGGGCATCTGTTTCGCTCATGCCGCAGCCATTGTCTATCACCTGAATCAGGCTTTTGCCCGCCTGCTTCACCAACAATTTTATGTGGGTGGCCCCGGAGTCTACTGCATTTTCCAAGAGTTCTTTTACAGCCGATGCCGGCCGCTGAATCACTTCTCCTGCGGCTATCTGGTTGGCAATGTTATCGGGCAAAAGACGAATGATATCCATGAGGGCGCGAACTTAATTATTGTGCCCTCACAATTCAACAAAATGCAAGCTCTTTCTCAATCAACAACATTCCGTTTAAAACCCGTTTATAGATTGTTGGGTAATGCTGGCAGATGTTTTGTTATTCACGGCTTATGAAGGGGTACGCAAATGCTTATGGAAAGAGGAACCAGAAGGTCCGGTGGGTGCTGGAGCATGCTGCGCATTTGCTGATTTGTTTAAGCTTCGCTTTGAGCAGTTGCGCACAAACCAATTTTCTGCGCTGGAAAGAAGACAAAAACTGTGTGAAATGGGTCGACTCCGTCTACAACCAACTGAGCACCGAAGAACGCATTGGGCAGTTTTTTATGGTGCCGGCTTTTACACAAGGTAATCAATACAACATGGATTCTGTTCTCGCCTGGACCAAAAGCGGCAAGGCGGGTGGCGTTATTTTTTTTAAGGGACTGCCCGAAGCAGAAGCCGCGTGGACACAACGTTTGCAGGACTCGGCCAAAGTGGGGGTGATGGTTGGTATTGATGGCGAATGGGGCGTGGCCATGCGTCTGGATTCTGTGTTGCAATTTCCGCGACAGATGACCCTGGGCGCTGTGGCGGACAATCGCTTGATTTATGAAATGGGGCGCGAAATAGGCCGGCAGTGCAAGCGCATGGGAATTCATGTAAATTTTGCGCCCGATGTAGACATCAATAACAACCCGCTGAATCCGGTTATCAACGAACGTAGTTTTGGCGAAGACAAATTTAAAGTAGCACTCAAAGGAATTGAATATGCAAACGGCCTGCAAGACGAAGGAGTGCTGGCCTGCGCTAAACATTTTCCGGGCCATGGCGATGTGAGCGTAGATTCGCATCACGATTTGCCCGGCATTCTCAAAAGTGCCGCCTCTCTCGATAGTTTTGAGCTATACCCTTTCAAGGTTCTTTTCAGCAATGGCGTGGGCAGTGTGATGGTTGCGCATCTCAACATACCGGCTTATGATACCACGCCCAATATTTCGGCCTCTCTGTCGAGTAAAATTGCAACGGCTCTGTTGCGCGATTCGTTGCACTACGAAGGCCTGGTATTCAGTGATGCCATCAACATGAAAGGCGTCAGCAAATATTTTAAGCCCGGCACCGTAGACTCCATTGCATTTATGGCCGGTTGCGATATTCTGGTATACAGCGAAGACTGCACCAAAGGCATGGAGAAAATAAAAATGGCCCTGGATAGCGGAGCCCTTGCGCCTGCACTGCTAGAAGCAAGAGTCAAAAAAGTGCTGGCCTACAAATACAAAATGGGCTTGCATAAACCGCAGCGTATTGCCTCCGAAAATCTGCGCAGCGATTTAAACAACACTCCGGCTAGACTGCTTCGGCAGCAATTACACGAAGGGGCTATTACGGTGGCGGCCAACCTTGAAGGTCTGCTGCCTCTGCGTGAGTGGAATTATAAAAAAGTAGCCTCGCTTTCTATTGGCAATAGCGGGGCCTCCAATTTTCAGCGACACATCAACCTGTTTGCCGAAATGGACTTTTTTAATCAGGCATCGGAGCATAGCGAAAAAAGCTTTGCCTCGCTGTTTGATACCCTCGCCAAGTACGACTTAGTGATTATAGACCTGCACGCCATGATTCGCTCGGCAGCCAAAAACTACAATGTAACCGAAGAAACAGTGCGGTTTATGGATTCGCTGTCGGCACGCACCAAAGTTGTGCTCGTGGTATTTGGCAATGCCTATGCGCTCAAAAATTTTGAATATCTGCCTTGGGTAATGTGTGCTTACGAAGAAAATGAGGTAACCCACTTAGCAGCAGCCAACGCTTTATTTGGTGCCGAAAAAATATCCGGAAAGTTGCCCGTTACGTCTTGTAACGCCTTCGCGGCCGGTACGGGCTTCGCATCTGATTCTATTTATCGTTTAAAAATTTCTGCGCCCGAAGAGGTGGGCATTGCACTTGAAAAACTACGTGCTTTAGACGATGTGGTGCAGCGAGCAATGGCGGCTAAGGCTTTTCCGGGATGTCAACTGCTGGTAGCCAAAGAAGGCAAAGTGATTTGGAACAAAAGCTATGGAAACAATGTGTATGAGATCAATAGCCCGGTGAAACCTGCTCAACTGTATGACCTGGCTTCCATTACCAAAGTGGCGGCCACTACACTCGCTGTGATGAAACTGTACGAGGACAAAAAAATTGATTTGGATAAAACAGTAGGCGATTATGTGCCGCTGCCTGCTTCGTCCACTATCAAAAAACTGAAACTGCGCGATGTGCTCACTCACCAGGCGGGACTCAAGCCCTTTTTTATGTTTTGGAAAGAAACAACCGGAGTTTCCTACGAACGATACTACCGCAAAACGCCCGAAGGCAATTATCAATTACAGGTGGCCGATTCTATGTTTATCCGCAGCGATTATGCCGATACCATGTGGTACAAAATGGCCACCAGCGAAGTGGAGGCCAAACCCAAATATGTCTACAGCGATTTAGATTTTTACATTCTGCAAAAAGTGGTAGAACAGGTAAGCGGAGAGTCGCTATCAGCTTATATGACGAAACATTTTTATGCCCCCATGGGCTTAACGCACCTGACCTATAATCCGCTTCAGAAATTTTCGCGCGATAGGGTACTTCCCACCGAAAACGATTCGTTGTTTCGCAAGCAATTGGTGTGGGGGTATGTGCACGATCAAGGAGCCGCTATGTATGGCGGTGTGGCCGGGCATGCCGGCCTGTTTGGAAACTCGTTTGACCTCGCGGCTTTGTTTCAAATGCTGCTGAACCACGGTCGCTACAATGGTCAGCAGTTACTCCAGGCTTCCACCATTAAAACATTTACAGCCCGGCAGTCCAAGATATCGCGAAGAGGCCTGGGCTTTGATAAACCGGAGCCGGATATAAGCAAGGCATCGCCCTGCTACGATGGTGTGCCGCCATCTGTTTTCGGGCATACGGGTTTTACGGGCACTTGTGTGTGGGCCGACCCGACCAACCAACTCATTTACATTTTTCTGAGCAACCGGGTGTATCCGAATGCCGATAATAATATGCTGGTGAAAATGAATATCCGTACAGAGTTGCAGGAGGTGATTTACAAAGCGATTGGAAAGTAGCCGTGGGCATTTACAAAGGACACAGCTGTTCACTTACACGCCATAATTCTTTTCCGAGATTTTTGTCGAGTCCCTTCTCGGATGCCTTGCGCTCTTTACAGCTATCAAAATATTTTCCGGTTATTTTTTTCACTTCCGGTGAAGAAGCCAGATACACCGATGTGCGCGCGCCTTCCTCGATACTCACGCCAAATAATTTTGCCGTCAGCGACCAAAACAATGCGGCATACCACTGTGTGCCTTTGTTTCCAATCTGTGTGTTGACCACACCCGGATGCAGCGAATTTACGGTTACCTGCGTGCCACTTAACCGGTTAGCCAGTTCATTAGTGAATAGCACATTGGCTAATTTGCTTTGCTCATAAGCAGTCGTTATAAAATAGCCTTTGTCTTTGGTGAAAGACTCAAAATCAATTTTGCCCCGATAGTGTGAATTAGAAGATACATTGACAATACGCGCATATTCCGATTTCTGTATCAGGTCCAGCAGAAGGTTGGTTAACAGAAAATAGGCCAGGTGGTTAGTGGCTATGCAGCTTTCAATACCGTCTTCGGTAAGTTTAAATTCCGGAAACACCCCTCCGGCATTGTTGATGAGGACATCCACTACGCTCAATTCGTTTCGGATGGCCGCTGCCAGCGCACGCACCGATTTCTGTGCACTCAAATCGGCCAGAAAATAGCGGATGTGGCTATTGCCCGATGCTTTGCTTATCTCTTGCACGGCTGTTTCTGCTTTCTCTTTGGAGCGACAAACAATGTAGATGTTGGCCCCTTGCTTGGCCAGTGCAATGGAGGTAGCTAGTCCTATGCCGGCATTTCCTCCGGTCACAATAATATTTCTGTTTTTCATACCGCTATTTTCCGTTTTTATTGGCCAGCTGCCCGCAAGCCGCATCAATATCTTTACCCCTGCTTCTGCGCACGGCTACATCCACACCTTTATTTCGCAAATAGTTTACAAAGGCATCACGCTTCTCGCTTTTGGCTTTTTTCAGGTCTACCCCGTCCACATTGTTGTATTCAATAATATTGATGAAGGCGGGTATCTGCTGATAAAGCTTCAGCAGGTGCTCGGCATCTTCGAGGCTATCGTTGAAATGATTAAACAGGATGTATTCGAACGTAACCTTATTGCCGGTTTTAGAATAAAAATATTTAAGCGCAGCCATTACTTCTTCAATCTTATTGCTTTGATTGATATCCATAATGGTGTTGCGCTTTTCGTTGGTGGCTGCATGCAGCGACAGCGCCATATTAAACTTCATGCCTTCATCGGCCATGCGCGCTATGCCGCGCGCTATGCCTGAGGTGCTTACGGTAATCCGTTTCTGTGCCATATTCAGCCCCTCGGGCGATGTAATGAGTCGTATGCTCTTTAATACGTTGTCGTAATTCAGCAGTGGCTCGCCCATGCCCATATACACAATGTTGGTGAGCGGCTTGCCATTGTGCTCCAGGGCATATTTATTTAGCAATACTACCTGGTCGTATATTTCGCCTGCTTCCAGATTGCGTTCGCGCTTTAAAAAACCGGTGGCACAAAAACTACAACTCAGCGAGCAGCCCACTTGCGAACTCACACAGGCTGTGCTGCGGTCTTCGTCCGGTATCATCACCCCTTCTATCAAGCGGTTATCGGTAAGCATCATGCCAAGCTTGACTGTGCCGTCTTTGCTCTTCTGCACAATGTTTTCGGTCACCGGAAGGAGCGTAAAATGTTCGGCCAGTTTTGTTCTGAATTCTTTGGAGAGGTTCGTCATTTCCTCAAAAGAGCGGGCCGATTTTTTCCAAAGCCACTCGTGCATTTGCTTGGCGCGAAACTTCGGTTCGCCCAGCTTAACGATTTCCTCGGTTAGTTCTTCTGCTGAAAATTTACGGATGTCGGCCTTGCTGCTCATGCGGAACAAAGAAAATGCTTAATCGTTATGCCGCACCTGTTTTTTTGCGTAGCCGGATGTTGAGCATCTCCACCCCCAGCGAAAAGAGCACCGCCACATACACAAAGCCCTTGCTCACGTGCAGTGCAAACCCTTCCAGTATCAGCGTGAGGCCAATCATAATCAGGAAAGAAAGCGCCAACACTTGCAGCGTGGGATGTTTGTTGATCATATGGCTGATGGGACCACTGAATTGCATCATTACCAGCATAGCTACAATCACCGCAAAAATCATTACCAGCACATGTTGAGTAAGACCCACAGCCGTTAAAATAGAGTCGAACGAAAAGATAATATCTACCATCACGATTTGGGCAATCACGGCACCAAAGGCCGCTTTGGCAGCAATGTGTTTTTCATCATGGCGGCCCTCCACCTTAGAGTGAATTTCGGTGGTGGATTTGGCCAGAAGGAAAAATCCGCCTATAAGCAAAATCAAATCGCGACCGCTGATAGCCACAGCATCTTCGGGATGTGCAAGGCCCATGTTGGCAAAAACACCCTCCAAAGGCAGCGTAAAGAGCGGTTGCGTTAAACCAATAATCCAGGTGATGGATAAGAGCAAGCCGATGCGAAAGAACAAGGCCAACATTAAGCCCAAATTGCGCGCACGCTTTTGTTGGTTGGTAGGCAATTTGCCGGCTACGATAGAAATAAAGATGATGTTATCGACCCCTAAAACGATTTCCAGAAAAGTAAGGGTGAGTAAACTGATCCAGGCATCAGCAGTGCTAAAAATGGAGAAATCAAACATGGTGCGAATATAGTTTTGTGCGTTGGGAGACGAAAAACGCCTGCGTCTATTTTACAAATACCACTTTCTCTTTTCGTTCGATAAATCGGCCTACTTCAAAAACCGGGCAAGATGCACTAATGGCCAAATCCAGAAAAGCCGCTTTATGGTTTTCATCCACGGCCAGCATCAGTCCGCCATTGGTTTGCGGGTCGCAAAGTGTAAGCAAAGATTCGCTACCAATGCCGGCTGTTTTTGTTTCGTAGCTTTTCCAATTGCGCATGGTGTTATCGTCATAAATAAACTTGGCACAAAGCTCTTTCATGCCGGGCAACAGCGGAACCGAAGCATAGTTAATTTCAGCCGATAGCTGTGCGCCTTCGCACATCTCTATCAAGTGGCCCAGGAGCCCAAAGCCGGTTACATCGGTCATAGCATGTACCGCATCCAACCCGGCTAATTGTGCTCCCGCTTTATTGAGCTGACACATGCTGTGGATAGCCGGTGCGGCATCTTCTGCGGCTATCTGTTCGCGTTTAATGGCCGTGGCAATAGCTCCCGTGCCTATGGGCTTCGTGATAAAAATGACATCGCCTGCGCAGGCGGTCGAATTCTTTCGCAGTTGCTGAGTCGTGGCGATTCCATTTACCGATAATCCAAAAAAGGGTTCGGAG
>CAYQRR010000004.1:0-24617 GCA_964419635.1 uncultured Chitinophaga sp.
AATGACACTGCAGGTGCACGATGAATTAGTGTTTGATGCACACCGAGAGGAGCTAGATATTATTAAGCCAATTATTTACGACAAGATGATTCACGCCATCAAAACGCGCGTGCCGCTCGAAGCGGAAATGGGAGTGGGAGTGAATTGGCTGGAGGCGCACTGACAAGAGCCTTGCTTACACTCAAAGAAGAACTCCTAAATAGAAAGACGTACGACCATAATGAAAAAATCACATGTCGCCATTGTATTTATTGGATTGGCATACATATTCTCATTTTTCTACTATAAAACATGGGAAAAGGCGATTCTGTTACATGGAGGCGATTCCTTTGGCTATTATGCTTATCTGCCGGCAATTTTCGTACACCACGACCTAGAACACCTGCGCTATTCGCTTCAAGCGCGTAATAGTGAGGCGGGCATAACCACAGATACTACAAAAACCATTGATATAGAAGAGGCTTACCTGTTTCGGGGTATTCCAGTTATCAAATACACTTGTGGGATTGCCATCTTAGAATCTCCGGCATTTTTAATTGCCCATTTATCGGCAGATTTACTTAGTTATAAAAAAAATGGCTACTCAAAACCGTATTTGTTTTGTGTTTTGTTTTGGAACCTCTGTTTCAGCTGGATCGGTCTACTTGTACTCCACAAAATTCTTACCTGTTTTTTCAAAGACGTAGTTGTTGCTGCCGTACTAATATTCGTTGGAATCGGCACCAACCTTTTTTATTTCTCAACTTACAATACCGGAATGTCGCATGGGTATCTTTTTACATTATACGCAGCATTAATCTTATCTACAATTCAGTACCACCGAAATTATTCGACAACAAGCGCCATTATAATTGGGTTATCGGCAGGTTTAATCACGCTGATTCGCCCTAATGAGATATACTGCTTGCTGATTCCTTTACTTTACGGAATTACAGGTTTCCATTCTGGCTTAGAAAAAACAAGAACGGTGTTATCGAAGAAGACACTGTATGTAGCCGTTATTGTATTTGTAATCTGTATAATTCCTCAGCTACTTTACTGGCATCACCAAACTGGTTCTTTTATTTTTTACAGCTATGGTGCCGAGTCTTTCGATTTTCGTCACCCCAAGATATATGAGGGGTTATTTGGCTTTAAAAATGGTTGGTTTGCTTACACACCTGTTATGATTTTGGCAATAATTGGAATTGTCTTTTCGAAAACACGAGAACGTAAGTTTTTACTGCCTATTCTCCTGATAATTCCTATGCACGTCTTTATTATTTACAGTTGGTGGTGTTGGTTTTATATGGGAGGCTTGGGTAGTAGACCCATGATTGAGATGTATGCTTTGCTAGCCATTCCCATGGGTTCCTTTATACATAGTATCATCGGCATGCCGTTCGGAAAAATTTGTCTGGGCCTTTTGCTTCTGTTTTTTCCGGCACAACAGGCGATGTTTAACTATCAGCGCTGGCAAAATATAATGTGGAGTGAAGATGCAAATGCTACTTTTTACAAACAGGTGTTTTTCAAAACGCAGATAAATAAGGAGGATGTAATTGTTTATGACACAGATGAGAAACAACCGAAAAACCTTTTGTTTTCTCACGGTATAACTAAAAAAAATTTCTGTGACAACCGTGCTGCCGACAGTATTCACTGCTCCTTCGAGCTGAATCAAACGGTTAGATATACTCTAACCATAGGTGGGACTTTAAAACAATGTACTGCAAAACCAGGAGACTGGTTAAAAATATCTTTTTACTGTATCAATCAACTCCCGGCAGCTACGCTGTATGAGCATGCAACAATTGCTGCAGAAATTCACCGGGGAGAAAAACTTACAAAGGGTATTTATGTAAGAATACAAAACAAAATAGTTGCAGATGGGAAGTACGGAATATGGAAATCAGACTATCCCGCACAGGGGGATGTAAGCTTCTTTACTCAAATTCCGGTTGATGCAATGGAATCAGATATTATAAAAGTTTATGGGATCAACAACTTCGACACCCCTGTAAAGATTAAAAGTATGGAGTTAGAGGTGTGGAGACAATGAAATTATCTACGGTGCTAAAGATTATACTTTAAAATGCACCATATCGCTCTAAATCCATCGCGCCAACCTATTTTCTTTCCTTCTTCATAGGTTCTTCCGTAGTAGCTGATGCCCACTTCGTAAATGCGTACATTAGGGTAGCGGCTCATCTTGGCGGTTACTTCGGGTTCAAAGCCAAAACGTTGTTCTTTTAAATCAAGCGACTTAACCACCTCGGAGCGGAAAAGCTTATAGCAGGTTTCCATATCTGTCAAATTCAGATTGGTAAACAGGTTGCTCATAAAAGTAAGCCACTTATTGCCGATAGTATGCCAGAAAAAAAGTATGCGATGAGGCTTACCACCCATAAAGCGCGAACCATATACTACATCAGCAAAGCCATCCAGCACGGGCTTCAGCAAAATGTTGAACTCATTAGGGTCATACTCCAAATCGGCATCCTGAATCACAATAAAATCTCCCGTAGCCTCCCGGATGCCGGTGTGCAGGGCAGCGCCCTTGCCTTTGTTTACCTCGTGTTTGCGATATAAAACAGGCAAGTCGGGGTTAGCGCTGGCATAAGCCAGAACAGACTCTTCGGTATTGTCTTTGGAGCAGTCGTTGACAATGACTACTTCCTTTTCAATCGCATTCAGCAGTTGCACCGCTTTTACTTTGTCAAGTATTCGATGAATGGTAGGGCCTTCGTTGTAGGCCGGTATGATAATAGAGAGTTTCATAATGTGTGTTGCAAGGATAAAAAATTTAGGCCTACGGGTCAGCTGTTGTTAGTTTTTGGTAACGCGAATGTTTTAGCTGAAAATAGTTTGGTGGCAAGGCAGCACCATTCCATCCCCAAATTGGATTGATAAAAACAAAATCAGAATCGAGCAGATACGCTTTTTCCTGAACCACAGACTCCAACTCAATGGTTTGGGTAGCAGCCGGTGAGGGCAGGCTGGAAAGGAGCAGCGTTTCATACGATAAGGCCCAGGTTTCCCCAATCACTTCCTTAGGCAAGTCCGCCTCCGCTACATAAAATTTATTGGTGTCTTTGCCGCTCTGTCGGTCCAGCAAGTCGGAAAGATACTGCAACCGTTGGGTAAAAGGAGCATGACTGTTATAGATAGCCGCTATCCTGAATAGAAAAGTAAGCAACAGCGCAGGCACCCACATACGCAGAGGCCAAGCGGGCAATAGGTCGAAGGCAATAGGAAGTGCAAGGATGAATGCTAATGGCAGTTGAAGGTTTTGGGTGTAGGTGCTAAAGCCGGCATCGGGAAACGACACATTCACCAACATTAAATAGCCCGATAAAGAGACGAACAACCAGGCTAATTTGAGGTGCTCCGCTCTTCGAATATAGACCACTACCACGGCCAGGGTCCAACTGACAAAAGGAGCATAGTCACCGGCCAGCCGCTTCACAAAATCAATTTGGCTGGGGATGATAAAATAGTTGGGAAACAGCGTTACAAAATTCTTAATGCCCCCCATTTTAGTGGATTCATAGCCTCCGGCTTTAATGAAGATGGTTTTGGCGGCTAATACCAACATCGAAAATGCCAGTAAGGAAAAAATTTGCCGGGAGCTGAGTTTTTTGTTCAGATAAAAATACCCGAGTGCAATCACAAAAGGAAAGAGGATTAAGGGATGAAAAAATAAAGCTACGACCCCACCGGCTGCAGTCAATAAGTAGAGTGCCATAGCCGGCTTTTTTTTCTCCGTTACATACAGCAGCAGGCTGAGATACAAGACCAGAAAGGCCATGCCTTGCGGAAACTCCGACTGCGCCCAGAAAAAGGAAATGCTGGTGAGCAAAGTGAGGAAAAGACATAGCACCAGGCCCATCGCCAACTGCCGCAGCATAAAAATAATGACCAGGAAATAAGCGATATAGCACAGGTAAAAGGAGGCAGAGTATCCTAAAAGAACTGCTTTCAGCGGTAAATGCAGTTTCATAGCCAGCAAAGGGAATGCCTGGGTAATAGCCGCCCCGAAGCGTTGATTTTGAATGGCGAAATTTTTAGTCACAGACAGCACAAACACATGAAAAGCCATATCGGTATAGATCGTACGCTCTTTCCAAAACAGAACCGCCAGCGCCAGCAAAGCCAACAACACACCCAGCCCTACCAGCACAATCCACCTTCTATTTTCTCCGCTATTTTCCATCCATTAAAACTTTATGTTTGTAAATAAACATTTTTAAAGCACACTGTGAATTATTCCTCCAAGCTGATTGCCGATGCCGTAGCCGAGTTTACCAGGCTGCCCGGCATTGGCGAAAAAACAGCCCTGCGGCTGGTGTTGCATTTGCTGAAGCAAGACAAAGAAAAGGTCAACCACTTTGGCCACACCATTTCAAAGATGCGCAACGATATCTGCTTTTGCGAGCGCTGCCACAATGTGTCGGATGATTCCTTGTGTGTCATATGTGCCAATGTACATCGCGATGCCTCTACGGTGTGTCTGGTAGAATCTATCCGCGATGTCATTGCCATTGAAAACACGAATGTTTATCGAGGAGTATATCACGTACTGGGCGGGGTTATTTCGCCTATTGACGGCATTGGCCCCGACCAGTTGCAAATTCAATCATTGATAGACCGGGTAAAAAGCGGTGCTGTAAAGGAAATTATTATGGCATTGTCGCCCACCATCGAGGGCGACACTACGATATTTTATGTGTCCAAAAAACTAAAAGATTATCCGGTGCACGTATCCAGCATAGCCCGCGGAGTGGCCTTTGGCGGTGAGTTGGAATATACCGATGAGCTCACGCTGGCTCGTTCTATCGCCACGCGCCTGCCGTACGAGAATGTGCTGGTAAAAGGCAGCAATTAAGGAGGCCATCAAACGTTTAAACCCCGCCATGCAGCTATCGGTCGTTATTGTCAATTACAACGTAAAATACTTTCTGGAGCAGTGTCTGCTTTCCGTGCAGCGTGCGGTGAATGGAATAAACGCAGAGGTGTTTGTGGTCGACAATGCTTCGGCTGATGGTTCTGTAGAAATGGTAAAAGAAAAATTTCCATGGGTGCAGCTCATCGCCAACAAAACCAACGCAGGTTTTTCAACCGCCAATAATCAGGCAATTAAATTGGCCCGGGGCGAGTATGTATTGTTGTTGAACCCCGATACTGTAGTGGCCGAAGATACGTTTGCAAAATGTGCGGCATTTATGCAAGTGCACCCCGAAGCGGGCGCGCTGGGCGTGCACATGATAGACGGCAAGGGCACCTTTCTGCCCGAGAGTAAGCGCGGGGTGCCCACACCTGCTGTGGCTTTTTACAAAACATTTGGCTTGGCGTTTCTTTTCCCCAAATCGAAAACATTTGGTCAATATCACCTTGGATTTTTGCCGGAGCATCAAAACCATGCAGTCGCTATTTTGTCGGGGGCCTTTATGTTTATGCGCAAAAGCGTGTTAGATAAAGTAGGCCTGCTCGATGAAACCTTTTTTATGTATGGCGAAGATGTGGACCTCAGCTACCGCATTGTGCAAGCCGGCTACACAAACTATTACCTGGCCGACACCACCATCATTCACTATAAAGGAGAAAGCACCAAAAAAGGTAGCCTGAACTATGTGCGGGTGTTCTATAACGCCATGATCATTTTTGCGCGCAAACATTTCAGTGGCAATCAAAGCGGCTTGTTTTCGCTGCTCATCCATTTCGCTATTGTTTTTCGTGGATTGCTTACGCTGGTGTCGGGCCTGCTGGCTTCTTCGTATCTGTTTATCGTTGATGCGCTGCTGAGTTTCGGAGGCATATACCTCATCAAAAACTATTGGGAAAGCACGATCAAATATTCGCAGCATTATTATCCTTATGAGTTTTTATTTATTGTGGTGCCGGCTTACATTCTGGTGTGGATTGGCGCTGCTTTTTTTAGTGGCGGATACGATAAGCCTTATAACACCTCCCGAATTTTGCGCGGCATTTTTATTGGCACTATTGCTATTGCGGTGCTTTATGCTTTTATACCGAATGACTGGCGTTTTTCGCGTGCCATTATTTTGCTGGGGGCCTTATGGACCGCTTTTGAAATGATGCTGACCCGCACTTTTTATCACTGGGTGCGCTCTTCTTCGGCCTCAGCCGATAGCCCCGAAGAGCACAAAAGTCTGGTGGTGGGCCGGCAAGATGCTGCACGTGCGCAGCAGGTGCTGCAGCAGCTTGGCCATAGCCGCGAAATGCAACACACTCCTCACCTGCAGGACGTGGCCAAAACGGCTGCTATTTATCAAAGCACCGAACTTGTTTTTTGCTCAGCCGATTATTCGTTCCAATCCATTATTGCGGCTATTGCACAAAGCGGCCGTGCCTACGACTACAAGATTATGAATCCGGGCTCCGATGCGCTTATCGGCAGCAACTCTAAAGATTCGGCCGGTGATTTATATGTGGCCGAAAAAAGCTATGCCCTCTTTAAACCCGGTAATCTACGCAGCAAAAAACTGTTCAATGCTCTGCTTTGCCTGTGGCTGTTGGCTACCCTGCCGGTGCAGGCGTTGCTGGTCAAAAACTTCGGCCAATTGGTGAGGAATCTGCTGGCAGTGATGAGCGGAAAAAAATGGTGGGTGGGTTTTGGGCAGGACTCGCTGCTCCGGGAATTTAAACACGCGCAGCGCGGGGTACTGCTGCCTTCGCTTCGGGTAGCGGAGTATGCACTGAGCGCAGAAGAACTGCGCGAATTGGAATTGCAGTATGCCCGCCACTATCAGGTGCGTCACGATCTGCAACTGGTTTTAAAAAACTATTCGCTCCTGGGCGCATGAAAAAAATGATTGTTTTTTGCGGGCTCTGCTGGTCGCTCTCCCTCGCGGCACATCAGCCTCATCATTTATTTCTACAAACACAGGCACAGTCCTTTCACCGAGCCCTGCCAGCTACCTCCGTTTATCGTGTTACCGGTTCTTTGTTACCTATCCCGAAAATTGAAACGCCCCGGGGCGCTGTTTTTTGCCGCTTGGAAGATTACCTGACCCAAAAAACAAAAGTGTGGATTAAGGTAGGAGTGAGGTAGCAGAAGAAACCTCTGCACAACTTGCTGTTATGGGTACAAATATGGCTCTTGGGTATAAGCCAGATGCTTCACAATGTGTAACACTCGCTTCATATACAGCTTCCAGAAAGTGCGGGCAAATAACCACTGTAGCGGATATAGCCAAGGCTGCCGTGCATGCAGTGTGTAGGTGTAATCAATCCGAATTTTATTAGGTTGTAGTTCGGTGGTTTTCCATTCGCCCGTAAACTTGTAAAAGCCCAGCATCCACGATTGAAAATCATGCACCTCAAACTTCCAATACTTGTTTTCGCTCCGCTCCAGCACGCTATCCATTGATATATACCCTCCGGATTGTGTCCACGATGGGGCGGCATATACTTTTTTGCCGGAGCCCACTTGCCCCCAGTTTTCATCTTCGGTGCAATGGGTGACCCGTGGCATGGGTCCAAAGCCGGTATGCACTTTAGCCACATCGCACAGTAAGGGAGTTTTAAAGGCACGCTCCAGCGAGCAGTGATAGAGGGCAGATGTGTGTACTTTCAATTCCATGCTTGCGCTTGTTGGACGGGTGAACTCTCAGGGAGCGCAAAGTATGGTTTCACTACAAACTTTTTAGTTCCTGTACATTCAGAAAGACCGCCCGTTACTATTTCCCAAATGTATACTTGAATCCGGCACTCAGGCCAAACCGGTGTCGGAGATTTGGCTGCCGGCCTATTTTGTGCAGCAGTAACTGATACATGGGTTCGGCTACCAAATGTAGCCGTTTGCGCAGCACTACTTCCACGCCACAAGACACATATAGCGAGGTATAATAGCGTTTTTGTCCACGGATGCCAAAGTAATCGGCCTCTGTAGTACTGCTCTTCTGTGCCGGTGACAGGAGGTCGGCTGTTTCAATTGTGCCAAAGGGGTTGCTGTTGGTTACATTCGTATTGTCGAAGGTTGTGCCCGGGGGGATATTCACCAACGCGCTGGGCTGTGAAGTAATGTTGGACACAAATTGTTCGCGCAACTTCACATGATGAACAATGCCGGTGTGTACAAACACTCGCCACTGCTCGGTTTGCCAGGCATATACTTTGAGGCCCATCGGTATGTTCAACTCCCGCAGTTGCGTGGTGTAATGATTGTACACATTAGTACCTGCAAAAGCGCTGTCGGTGAGTGGCTGGCCGATGCGGAAAGAAGTTTCAGCATAGTGCAATCCGGTAGTAAGGGCAAAGCGATTCAAAAAGAGAAATTCTTGTGTGATACCTAACGCAAACGATGGTGTGCGGTATACTCCGTTTCCGCCCCCCACCGATGTGCCGCTCAGCTGAGCAGCCACTCCCAATTGATACCGGAAGACAGGAGACTTGCTGTGCGTGGTTTTTTCAGTTGATGAAGCTGTTGCAGAATCAGAATCTGTGCTGACAAATAATTGCTGTAGGGAATTTCCGGAAGCAGAAACTACCACTTCCTCTGTGGCGAAGTTCGTTTGTTGTTGTCGCGCCTGCTGCAAGAGTGCGGCCTCTTCCAATCGTTTTTGCAGGACCTTAGCATCGGCTACCTCGTAGGCGGCAAAAGGCAATGAAGGAGCAGGAGCATCGCTTGGGTGAACAAAGGGCGTCTCTTGCTGTGTAGTAGACACTAATTCAGATAATCTCTTTTGCGGCTTGCGCATGCGAGCCGGACGCTTCGTATGTGCTCCGGGATTGGGTGAATGCTGTATAGGGGTATCAGTAGGCTTGTCCAAGGCTGCTGCTGCTCTGGCGGCAGACACTTCTTGGCCGGGTAAGGATTGTGCATGGGTTGCAGAGATACTGTTTTGTGCTAAGTGCTGCGGCTGTGGGGCCGGGGCAAGCTGCATATACAACACGGCACCCACCACCAACACAGCAGCGGCAGGCCACGCCAGCCACCACCAAAAGATAGCCCTGCGCTTTTTCTTTTGATTCAGCATCTGCTCCATCTGCTGCCAGGCAGCGGGGTCCATGGGCGCTTCGAAGCCTTGCAGCTTGTTGCGCATTTTTTGGTCGGTATTACTGGCCATAACTGCTTCGTATTACTTTGTTTGATTCCATAATCATTGCTTGCATATTGGCTCTGGCTTTGGCCAGGTTAGACTTAGAGGTGCCTTCGCTGATGCCCAGCTTTTCGCCTATTTCGCTGTGGGTGTAACCTTCTACCACATACAGGTTAAATACCGCACGATAAGCCGGACTCAGTTTTTTCACCAGCTCCATAATTTGCTCGGCACTCAAGTCGGCTATCACATCGCTCACCGCTTCCACATACACGCTGTTTGCTATATCGGCATGACTATGCCGCATTTCTTTGCGCAAATAATCAATGGCGGTATTCACCATAATGCGATAGATCCAGGCTTCCAGCTGGCCACCTTGTTTTTGAAACTTCGGCAGGCCCTCAAATACTTTCATAAAACCCATATTCACCATATCCATAGCGGTTTCGCGCTGCCCGGCATAGCGCATACACACGCCCATCATTTTTGGGTAATGCTTCTCATACAAGCGCTTTTGTGCCGTGCGCTCGCCCCGGAGGCATCCTTCTATGATTTCATCTTCCAATATGATGTACGAGACTTTCAAGCTTAATGTTCAACCGGAATGCTGCTGAGTAAGGTGATGTGGTTTACATCCGAATAATCGTATTGGTAAAAACCATTTTCTCCTATCATCAGCAAGGTGTTGTTATAGGGAATTACATCCATGGCCTGCAGGCCATGGATGTGCACCACCGGTGTGGCGGGTATGGCTTCGGGCTGGCTGGCGTTCATGAGTTTTAAGCCATCGGTGCCATCACAGATAAAGAGTTTTTCTCCATCCTTCCCAAGTCCGTGTGGATTGGTCATGGGCACGGTGTGCACCAGCGTGGGGTTGGTAATATTGGCCAGACTGACCACTTCCAATTGGTTAAATGTGGTATTGCAAGGAGTGCCGCTACGCAGGGTAATATAGGCATAGTTATCGTCTACCACCACCGGGTCGCAGGCGGTGCCGTGGATGTAGGTGGACAAGTAGGCCGGAGCCAGTGGATTGCTGATGTCGTAGATATACATGCCGTTGGTGCTGCCAATAAACAGGCGATTGTTATGCGGAAAAATGGTTTCTATATTCCGACCAACGTAGGCCGTGCCAATGGAAGCCGGTATCGTGGCATTGCTCAAATCAAACACGCGCAGGTTGGCCTCGTCTACCACAAACAAGGTATTGCTTGAAATAGTGAAGCGGGCCATGCTGCCGCCTATGCCGGGTGCTCTGGCTGTTTTGGGCACAGCACCACCACTTAGGGTATTGGTAGCAAACACTACATCGCCTTCCATCCATATTCCGCCACCGTTGCCTATCCATCCGCCACCGGGCTGGCAGTTGCCCTCTATTTTATTGGTAACGGTGCTTTCGGTCCAGTGGGTCACCACGCCCTTGGTAGGGTCGGCTCCGTAGCCGCCCGTAAAGCTGCGCTGCGGCAGGGCGTTTTCTACCCGGTGCAGCACGGTTACGTTTTGTGGATTGGTAATATCGAGAGCCAGCAAGTCAATGTAGCTGTCGGCATAAAGCACATTGCCCTTGGCGGCCAAATCGCGGTTGCCGGGGATGCTGATAAATGAAACTTTTTGCGGTGAGGAAGGATTGCTGTTATTGATAATGTGAATGCCTTTGTCTACCTCGCTGATGAAAATGTAAGGTCCTTTTAGGTAAATTTTTCCGGGAACTTTAAGCGCCTGAGCCGGTTCTGTTTTTACGGCTGTGCGCAAATCCTGGTAGCTCATGTACACCGGTTCATACTTTTTGTAGGTGACCGTCTGGGTGCAGTGGTCTTTAGTGCAGGACGACAAACTCCAGATAGCCAACACGCCCAGAAGGGTGAGTGAATGAATCATGTTCTTCATATTCAACATTATTTATGGTTTAAAGATAAGGAAGCAACGCTTGCCCGATAGGAAACGTTATAAATTTGAAAACCGTTGCCCCGACTTTAAAAAAACCGGCCATGAAGAAACTCCTGCAAATACTTTGTTCAGCTCTGCTGCTGTGGCAAGCCGCCCGGGCACAACCGCAACTGGAAGATGTGGTCTATCTTAAAAACGGGAGCATCCTCCGCGGCACCCTGCAATCAGCCGCCAATGATCATCCGCTGCGTATAGAGCTGCTGGGTGGAAGCTTGCTGGTGTTTCAGCAAGCCGATATCGACAGCCTTAAGAAAGAACCGGTGCTGCTGCGAATGCAAAAAGCCCTGCGCAAAAATTATTATCGCAAAGACCGAGGCTACCGGCACATTACCGAGTTTGGTTTTATATACGGCACCGATTTAAAACCTGTGCAAACACCCTACTACAACGGCTATCAGCGCGATGATTTTGGGGTAAGCATTCATACCATTAACGGTTATCAGGTGTGGCCCTATCTGTATGTGGGAGCGGGCCTGGGCATAGATCGGTTTGTCAACTATCAGCAAACCTTTTCACCTTTTTATGCGCGGCTAGCCACCGAGTTTTTTAAAAAACGCGCCACGCCTTATGTGTTTGCCGACCTGGGATACAGCCACCTCTGGAAACAAAAAAGTGATGAATGGGTCACCTACCAAAACAAAGGCGGCCTTTATGTGGCCGTGGGGGGCGGGGTGCGCATTTATACGCAAAGCCGTGCCTCGGTTTTGCTGAGTGCTTCGTATCGCAGAAATGCCAGCAGCACCCGCTGGTGGTATACCCAAAGCACCGACTATGTTTATTTTATACAGCGCAGCTATCAGCGGCTGAGCGTAAATGTGGGCGTTACGTTTTAAGCACTTTTGGATTTGGCAGTTCTCAAACAAAAACCCCTTTCGGGTGGCAGTGCTGCCTGAAAGGGGTAGGTTGATAGCCGGAGGGTCGGCAACGTAGCTTTATTGTTTTACGCCATTGGCGAATACTAATATTTTTTCCTCACCTTCTTTGGTGAGCAATTTACCCTCGCCATTACGGATGTTTTTGGTCCAGGTGCCGGAGTATTTTTCACCATCGGCCCACACAAAGGTGCCGTTTCCGTGCATCAGTCCGTTTTGAAATTCGCCTTCGTACCGGTCGCCATTGGCCCACACAAAAATGCCCACTCCGGTGCGGCTGTTGTCTTTAAACTGGCCTTTGTATTCATCCCCGTTGGCAAAAGTCATTTTGCCGTAGCCTTCTTTTTTATCGGCCACAAAAAAGCCCTCGTATACATTGCCGTTGGCGTAGCTGTACTTGCCTTTGCCCACTTTTTTACCGGCTATAAAGGAGCCATCGTAGCTTTCGCCATTAGCATAGAGAATGGTGCCTTTGCCACTTACCTCGCCATTCACCAGATCGCCTGTGTATTTGTTGCCGTTGGCGTAGGTATAGGTGCCATAACCGTTCATTTGGTCGGCATCAAACTGGCCAATGTATTTGTCGCCATTGGCAAACTCGTAGTTGCCGCGGCCTTGGCGCTTGTCGTTCACCCAATCGCCATAGTAAGAGGAGCCGTCTTTAAAAATGGCGCGGCCCACACCATTGCGTTTATCGTTGGCCCACAGGCCATCATAGAGCGAACCATCGTAGTAAATAGCCCTTCCACGCCCGTGCTTTAAGCCGTCTTTGGTTTCGCCTTCATATTTTCCATTCACATACACCGGCTCCTGTGCGCACGCCAGCGCGGCTGTAAACAAGAGCAACAGTACTGGGTAAAAAATCTTTCTCATAGTAATATAGTTTGCCTCGCAGAGGACTGCGTGGTGCCTATGGATACGGTAGTGGATAGAAAATGTTACACTTTAGGCAGGCGGTTGGCGCAATGTGGAGGGCGCAGTGCGTTATAGATTTACATTCGCCCTCATAACCCTCTCTGTGAACCCGCTGCAGCGCCTTGCTTCTCAAACCATCGTGTATGGCATACCCAGTATAGCCGGCCGGTTTTTGAATTATCTGCTTACGTATCTATATACCCGGGTGTTTTCCACGGCACAGTTTGGGGTCAATTCGGAGTTTTATGCCTACAGTGGCTTTTTGGCTGTGTTGCTGGCCTTTGGGATGGAAACCGCTTTTTTTCGGTTTAATAAGGACAACGAAAACAAACAGCGGGTGTTTTCCACGGCACTTATTTTTACTACCGTTACTTCCCTGCTTTTTTTGGTGCTGGGCTATGCGCTGGCGGTACCGGTGGCGGAGGCCCTGCAATACGGCAACCATGTAGAATACATCCGCTGGCTGGTGCTACTGCTGGCCATGGATGCGGTATGTGCCATTCCATTTGCCCAGCTGCGAGCGGATAACAAGGCCCTGCAATTTGCCGGCATCAAGGTGATAGAGATAGCTGTGAACATTGGTTTTAATATCTTCTTTTTAATCATCTGCCGTCATGCCTATACTGAAGCGCCCGGCTCGGTGTGGGCGGCCTGCTATAATCCGGAGGTGGGAGTGGGTTATGTGTTTATTGCCAACCTGCTGGCCAGCGGGGTAAAAATGGTTTTGCTGGTGCCACATTTCCGTGGTTTGCGTCAGGGTTTTGATGCCGTGTTATTCAACAAAATGTTACGCTATGCTCTCCCTATGGTGCTTATTGGCTTTGCGGGCATAGTGAACGAAATGCTCGACCGCATGATTTTAAAATACATGCTCCCCTACGATGCCACCACCAACCTGCAGCAGCTGGGCATCTATGGCGCTTGCTATAAGCTGAGCATACTCATGAGTCTTTTTATTCAGGCCTTTCGGTTTGCAGCCGAGCCCTTCTTTTTTGGACAGGCTAACCGGGCCGATGCAAAGCGCATGTATGCCGATGTTATGAAATACTTTACCATCTTTTGTGTGGCGGTTTTTTTAGGAGTAGTGTTGTACATGCCTTGGGTGCAGTTGTTTATTGGCGAGGAGTTTCGCTCGGGGCTGCACATAGTGCCGGTGTTGCTGATGGCCAATTTGTTTTTGGGGGTCTATGTCAATCTCTCTATATGGTATAAACTTACCGACCGCACCTTGATGGGGGCCGGGGTATCGGTGGGTGGTGCGCTGCTTACCATCCTGCTCAACGTGGTTTTTATACCCGAATATGGCTACGTGGCCAGTGCCTGGGCTACGCTGGCCTGCTATTTTTTCATGGCCGTGGTGTCTTATCTTTTGGGGCAAAAATATTATCCGGTGCCCTATGATTTGCGTTCGTTTTGGGGCTATCTGGTTGTGTCGCTGCTCCTCTATTTTTGCTACACCACCGGCTTGCAGGAGTGGGAATGGATGCAGGGCATTCCACCCTTTTTGCTCAGCAGCGCATTGTTTGGCTTGTTTGTGTTGCTGGTGGCCGCCAACGAAAATGTGTTGGACAAACTCAGGCGCTTAATCTCTTAGTCTATCCAGGCTTTGCAGCAAATGCTCGTCTTTCTTGATAAAAAATACAGCAGCCAGCAACAGAGCTACGGTGGCTATAGAGAGCAGATTCCAGTAGGTGAGCACCACATCGCCCATAAACACTTTGGTTTGAAACTTGTAATACACAAAAGCCTCTGCAGCGGTCACAAACACCAGGCTGAACCACGAAAAAATAACCTGATAATCGCGGTGTTTAAACAGAAAGATGGCGATGAGCGATAGGCCAAAGGCCGTGCCTGTCAATATCAGATTGATATAAAAAATATAACCAAACTGGAAGTGGCGCACATCCCAACCTTGCACCGCTTCGGTGTAGCCGGGGGCTTCCAGCACCATCAGGGGCATCCACAAAAAAAGCGCCAGGCAAATCAGCGCCAGCAATAAAAACAGGGTTTGAATTCGTTGAATCATGAGGATGAAACGGGTTTGGTTTATTTTGCGCGAACTAAGTAATTTTTAACCAACCCAAATATGGAAGTTTACATCGCAGATGCAGCCCGCACCCCCATCGGAAAAATCAACGGAGCCCTCAGCACTGTGCGCCCGGACGACCTGGCCGCGCTCGTGATTCAGCAGTTAGTGGCGCGCAATGCCTGGCTAAATGTGCAGGACATAGAAGAAGTGGTGCTGGGCGCTGCCAACCAAAGTGGCGAGGATAACCGGAACGTGGCCCGCATGGCGGCCTTGCTGGCCGGCTTGCCGGTGGAGGTGAGCGGGGTTACTGTTAACCGTTTGTGTGCTTCGGGCTTGCAGGCCATAGCCGATGCCACCCGCGCTATTAAGAATGGCGATGGGGCTATCTACATAGCCGGAGGCGTAGAGAGCATGACACGCGCGCCTTATGTATTGTCGAAGGCCGACACGGCTTACGGGCGGGCACAGCAACTGTTTGATACGGCTATTGGCTGGCGGTTCACTAATAAAAAATTCCCTAAGGAAACAATTTACAGCATGGGCGAAACAGCCGAAAATGTGGCCCGCAAATGGAACATCTCACGCGAGGAACAGGATGCTTTTGCCCATAGCAGCCAGGTGAAGTATAACAAGGCGCTGGTAGCCGAAAAATTTGAAGAGGAAATACTGCCGGTTAGCATTACACAGGGTAAGGCAGAGCCCATGCTTTTTACCCAAGACGAGCATCCGCGCCTGGGCACCTTGGCCGATTTGTCAAAATTGAAACCTGCTTTTTTGAAAGATGGTACTGTAACAGCCGGCAACTCTTCGGGGCTTAATGATGGAGCAGCAGCTGTACTGGCGGTGAGCGAGCAGGTGGTGAAGCAGCAGCAGTTGAAACCCCTGGCACGCGTAGTGAGCATAGCCGCAGCAGGTGTAGAGCCGGCTTTTATGGGCATCGGGCCGGTGTATGCGGTGCGCAAGGCACTGCAGCGGGCAGGGCTGCGGATGCAAGACATAGGGCTGGTGGAACTCAACGAAGCGTTTGCCTCGCAATCGCTGGCCTGCATCCGCGATTTGGAATTCGACCCGGCTATTGTCAACGTCAATGGTGGTGCTATAGCGCTGGGCCATCCGCTGGGTTGCAGTGGTGCCCGCATTACCACCACTTTGCTGCATGAAATGAAAAAACGCCAGGTGCGCTACGGCATCGCTACCATGTGCATTGGAGTGGGACAGGGGCTGGCCGTAGTCTATGAGCGGGTGTAGTTTATTTATAACCAATCAAGTTTAAACTTCAGTTGCGCTACTTTCTTCATCTCGCTTACGATGGCACACAATACTGCGGATGGCAGGTGCAGGCTAATGCCCCTTCGGTGCAGGAAACGATTAATAAAGCCCTGGAGAAATTGCTGCGCCAGCACATTGGCAGCATGGGCTGCGGACGCACTGATACAGGCGTGCATGCCAAAGATTTTTATATGCATTTTGAATGCAGCGAAATTGCTAACCTCGACAACTTTCTGTTTCGGTTAAACTGTGTCCTGCCTCGCGATATTTCTGTGTTTAAAATAATACCGCTGCACGATAAGGCACACGCCCGGTTTGATGCGACCGAGCGTACCTATGAGTATTTTATGCACTTTCAAAAGAACCCCTATATCCACCTGTATTCGTTTTACTATGGCTTTTATCAGGTAGACTGGAGTAAAATTCTGGAGGCAACTGCATATCTGAAAACCGTCAGCGATTTTACTTCGTTATGCCTGCCCAGCGAAGATTTTAAAACCAATATTTGTCACATTACAGAGGCGCGCTGGGATGTGCTGCCTGCACATGATCGTGTGCTGCGGCCCTATCACCCAGCCGATGCGTACGAGGCGCTGGTACACCGCACCAATCCCCAGGTGGAGCCCCACGAAACTCTCCGCTTTGTGTTTACCTCCAACCGATTTTTGCGTGGTATGGTCCGCAAAACAGTGGGCACCCTGCTGCATGTGGGCAAAGGCAAAATTTCGGTGGACGAGTTTCAGCAGACTATTGCTGACAAAAAAGAATTCCGGGTGCATTATCTGGCACCGCCTACAGGACTGTTTTTGTCAAAGATTAAGTATCCTTACATTACTGATTAAGCGACCATGCATTTGAACTCCGACAAATTAAAACAGACCATCTTCGTCATAGCACTTTTTGTGTTTGGCGGATTGTTGTTTTGGTTGCTGAAAGGGTTTTTAAGCGCCTTTCTGGGAGCCGTGGTGTTTTATATTCTACTTCGCAAACCCTATTTCTACCTCACCGAAAAAGCGAAGCGCCCTTGGAACCATACCCTGGCGGTGGCAGTGCTGCTGCTGGCATCATTTGTAGTGATGGTGCTGCCGGTGTTGCTGGTTAGTGTAATGCTGTCGGGCAAGGTGAGCTACCTGATTGCGCATTATGAAGACATCCTCCGCTTGGCAGAAACCTGGAGCCACCAGGCAAGTGATTGGGTAGGGGTAGACCTCTTGTCGGCTGACACTGTAGGTAAACTGACAGCCATGGCAGCCAATGTAATTCCCGGTCTGCTGTCGGCCACGCTGGGGGCCGTCACCGATATATTCATCCAATATTTTTTATTGTATTTCATGCTGCGTCACGCCCGCAACTTTGAGGCTCAGGCACGCCATTATTTACCTTTTGAAGCGGCCAACAGCCATCTGCTGCTCACCGAACTCAAAAGCCAAACCATTAGTAACAGTATGGGCATTGTAGTACTGGCGGTGTTGCAGGCATTTACCGCCTGGCTGGGCTATTTAATCTTTGGGGTAGAGGAAGCTTTTTTCTGGGCAGTGCTCACGGGAATTATGAGTGTGCTGCCTCTGGTGGGCACGGTGATAGTATGGGTGCCGCTGGCGGTGTTTGTGTATGCATCAGGGCATCACTGGCAAGGGGTAGGCTTGTTTATATACGGAGCGGCTATTATCACTAATATTGATAATGTGTTTCGGTTTGTGGTGCAAAAAAAACTGGGCGACACGCACCCCCTTATCACTTTTTTCGGGGTGATATTGGGGCTGAATTTGTTTGGCTTCGTAGGGCTTATTTTTGGGCCGCTCCTCATTTCTTATTTCATTTTGCTGCTCAAAATCTATCGCAACGAATATTTACAAGCCTGAACAGGCATGGGCGGTGCTATTCGCTGGGCGCGCTTAAGGAGACAAGATAATTGCGTTGCACCACCTCCTTGCGTTGAAGTGGATGTAAAAAACGCAGATTCATTTTAGAAACCGGAAAATCATCCTTTTGCATCATCACCCGGTAAGGGATTGCGTGTTGGGTAAGCACCTCTACTCCTTCCTGCGTGGTGACGGCTGTTAGCATTTTCTTATCTCTAAGTAAATTCACCAGACTGTCAGCCTCCCACACTTCGGCAGCGGGCATTTGCTGTGCATAAAACACCAGCGAGTAGTTGTTGATGTATTTAAAAGTAATAAACTCACCTCCCCCTTCTCGAATGCTACGCCCCATATCGTTACCTGCCTGATACTGCAGAATAGCCGGGAAATAAAAGACACTCAGCAACAGATTAAAAGCCAGTATAGGCGCTACAGAATAATGAAGCCATGTTTTGCCATGCAGCATGACCCAGGCGGCCGCACTGGCCACAAGAATGGTGGCGAGCAAAGTGCCATAGCTACCGGGTGTAAAGCAGGTATACAACAACACAGCGCCAAGAGTAGCGGCTACACTTATGAGCCTTTGCAAAAGGGTCACCCAACGCAGCGCAGGCTGTTGGGTGCTTAACAGCGCTAAGGTAGGTGCCGCCAACACGCATCCCAGGGGCAGCACCACATACACATAGTGCGGCAATTGATATTTAGACAGCATGAGCGATGCCAACACCAGCGAAAAACCACTCAGCGACATGAACTCGCGCAAGGCCCAGGACGCCATTCGCAGTCGAATGATAGTAGCTATAGACTTCACCCAGCCATAAAAAAAGAAAACGGTCCAGGGTAAAATCATCCATGCAAAAGTGTGTAACAGAAAAAAGGTATCGGGATGATTATTCCATTCGCTTTCACCTGTAATGCGTCCAAAACTCTGCGTCCAGAAATAAAACCGAAGCCCCGCCAGGCCGTGCTGTTGATACAGACCAATACTCATGGGCAACAACATAGCTCCGATGATGAATAGAGAAATGAGAAGACGCCAATCCAGTAGCTGTTTCCATTTTCGCTTCCACAATAGATGCGGAGCTACAGCTGCGCCCACAGCAATTAACCCTATGGGGCCTTTTGCCAATAAAGCCAGTCCTGTGCCTACACTACCTCCCAGCAGATTTTTGTTTTGGGATGTTTCAAAAAACTGTGCCCATTGCCAGATACTGAAGATAACCGCCCCCATCAGCAGGGTGTCGGTGCGCACATCGTTGGTCGCCATATACATGGCCTGCGAAGTGGCCAACAAGAGTGCAGCTAGGCGAGCGGTGCTTTCATCGTAGAAAATCTTGGCGAAGCGATAAACACTACAAACGGCCAGCACCGCAAACAACAACGAAGGCAGCTTGTATGCAGCATTGTTTACGCCAAACAGCTGAAAGCTGAGCGAACTCAGCCAAAAAAGCAGAGGCGGTTTGTCTAAATAAGACCGACCAAGGCAAGTAGGCTCCAGGTACTGGCCGGTGCGCAGCATTTCCCAACTCATTTCGGCATACTGTGCAGCGTCTATCTCCATAACATCCACAAACAGGTTGGCCACGCCTATCAGCAGCGAAAAAAATAAGGAGAGATAAAAAAACCGTGGGCTCACGCGGCAAATGAAGCAATCATTTCTTTCACAAAGTAAAAAGCCATGCCCAGACAAACCAGCAGCTTCAAAGCCGTGCTGAAGATAAAGCCTACCAGCGACCCAAGCGCAGCCCGGGCAGCCAGTGCTACATTGGCTTGGTGTCGGGTCATTTCACCGATAAAAGCCCCTAGCACCGTACCCGGCAGAATGCCAATGCCGGGCAGTACCAAAAAACCAATCAGCATACCCAGTGTAGCGCCCCACAGACCGTTGCTGGTGCCGCCAAATCGTTTAGCGCCCCAAAGCGGTATCAAATAGTCAACCACCCCAACTCCCAGCACTATCCCCAACCAGATTAGTAAGAACGGGGTGCTAAACTCCGCTCGGGTAGTATAGTGAAGGGCCAGCAAGCCGGCATAGCTCAATGGAGCTCCCGGCAAAAGAGGCGCGAGGCTGCCTATTACGCCCAGCAGCATTAATACCGAACCGAAAAGGGCCAGCAGCAGATCTGTATCCATCATTGAATTGTTTGTGGCTAAGTAAAGCAAAAAAAGCTGCCGGGGAACTTGGGGGCTGTGCTCCACTCCCCAAAAATACATTTGGGCGGCTGCACCCGAAATGTGCTTTGCTCGGTTATATTCGCGCCTCCTTTTAAAAAGCAAATAGTAAAACAGGAAACCTGAAACCCGCGAACACAAGTCATTACACACCCCGTTTCACGGACAGATTTCACGAATAACTCCAAGTATTATGAGAAACCAAAACATACGCAACATTGCCATTATTGCCCACGTTGACCACGGTAAAACCACCCTGGTAGACAAAATTTTACACCAGTGTTCCCTGTTCCGCGAAAACCAGCAAACAGGTGAGCTGATTCTGGACAACAACGATTTGGAGCGCGAACGCGGTATTACCATTTTAGCCAAAAACGTATCGGTAGAATACAAGGAGATTAAAATTAACATCATTGACACTCCCGGCCACGCGGATTTTGGAGGCGAGGTAGAGCGTGTGCTTAACATGGCCGATGGGGTGCTGCTGTTGGTAGATGCTTTTGAGGGCGCTATGCCGCAAACGCGCTATGTATTGAGTAAAGCCATAGCTTTAGGCAAAAAGCCGATTCTGGTTATTAATAAAGTAGATAAAGAAAACTGCCGCCCCGAGGAAGTGCACGAATCCGTTTTTGATTTGATGTTTCACCTAGGCGCTTCAGAAGATCAATTGAACTTCCCTACGGTGTATGGTGCCGCAAAAAGAGGCTGGATGGGCGATGACTGGAAGCACCCTACCGAAGACGTAACCTTTTTGTTAGATACGGTAATTGGCCACATTCCTGCGCCTAAGATTGCGGAGGGAACCACTCAAATGCAGATTACCTCGCTTGATTATTCGTCTTATTTAGGTCGTATTGCCATTGGCAGAATCACCAGAGGCTCCATTACCTCCGGCCAGCAGGTGATGCTGATAAAGCGCGATGGCACGCAGGTAAAATCGAAAGTAAAAGAGCTTTACATTTTCAGTGGTTTGGGAAAAATGAAAGTGGAGAAAGTGAACTGTGGCGATATTTGTGCGGTATTGGGGGTAGAGGGGTTTGATATTGGCGATACTATTGCAGATGTAGAGAATCCGGAGGCTATGGCGCCTATCCATATCGATGAGCCAACCATGAGCATGATTTTTACGACCAACACCTCTCCGTTTTTTGGTAAAGAAGGGAAACACGTTACTTCTCAAAAAATCCGCGAGCGTTTATACAAAGAATTAGAGAAAAACTTGGCCCTGCGTGTAGAAGATACCGATTCACCGGAAAAGTTTTTGGTTTTTGGTCGTGGTATTTTGCACTTGAGTGTATTGATAGAAACCATGCGCAGAGAAGGGTACGAGTTGAGTATTGGCAACCCGAGAGTGCTAATCAAAGAAATCAATGGTCAGAAGCACGAGCCCGTAGAAATATTGACGATTGATGCACCGGAAGGTGTGGCCGGTAAGTGTATTGAGTTGGTGACACAGCGCAAAGGCGATTTGCTGGTGATGGAACCCAAAGGAGATATGATGCACATTGAGTTTGAAATTCCTTCGCGCGGATTGATTGGCTTGCGAACTTTGGTGCTAAACACTACGGCCGGAGAGGCTATTATGGCGCATCGCTTTAAAGAATACCAGCCAATGAAAGGGGACATTCCTTCGCGTATCAACGGTACTATTTTGGCTAAAGAGGGTGGCCGCGCAACCGCTTACAGCATGGATAAACTGGCCGATCGTGGTAAGTTCTTCATTGAACCGGGCGTTGAGATTTACGAAGGGCAAATTATTGGCGAATACACCAAAGCGGGTGACCTGGTGGTAAACGTGGTGCAAGCGAAGCAGTTGACCAACTTCCGTGCTGCAGGAACAGATGATAAATCGACCTTGCCGCCACCGGTGCGTATGAGTCTGGAAGAAAGCATGGAATACATTCAGGAAGATGAATACGTGGAAGTGACTCCGATTAATATCAGATTACGTAAGATTTACTTGAACGAGCACGACCGTAAGCGTTACGGCAATAAGTCGTAAAAACACAAAACCAATATAAGCCGCAATGCTCCGAAGCATTGCGGCTTTTTTATGTTTATGCTATGCAACGGGTCTGGCAATTTTTTGTATTCACTCTTCTTCTTTTTGAGTTGTGTGGTTGCAACACACTTCGATTGTTTCATACAGAAGAATATGCAACGGTTCCCAAAACCATTCAAGCCTTGCTCGAATCTAATCTTTCTGTTCCGCAGGATCCTGCCTTCTATGATAGTATTTGGCATCCAACTCCGCATCAGTTTCCCAAGTTAAGTGAGCCATACTGGCTCATTCCATCGGTAGCTTTACCATCGAATCTCAAGATCAGACGGGCAAACAATAATGTGAATATATCGATATACGGTGGTCGCATATATCTGGCATTTAGGACCGGGCCAACTCATTTTGCATCAAGAAAAACAGGCATGTATATACTCTCCACTTCCGATGGCATAATCTGGAACAAAGAATTGGAACTATTCCCCGGGCGCGATGTGCGAGAACCTTTCATGATTGTGCTGAATGACACACTCCACTTTTACTGCTTTGCGGCCGGCACAAGTATGACTTCTTTTTCTCCGGATTACATCAGCCACTATACCCGATCAGCAGAAGGGATATGGAGGGGTCCTTCGGAGGTACTTACAAAAGGTGAAGTTCACTGGAGCTTAAAAAGTCGTAGTGGCAACACCTATCTTACCAGTTATAAAGGTTCACATTATCAATTAAAAGGCGAAAGCAAAGTTTCCTTATTTTTTAAGCAAACGAAGGATGGTCAAAACTTTGTAGGTGTTGGTGAGAAGGAGCAGGTTTATGTAGGAGGGGTTTCTGAAACCGATTTTGAGTTTGATAGATCAGGTAACTTATGGGCAGTAACCCGATTGGAAGACGGAGACAAAAATGGATTTGGATCGCAAGTGGTCTTTGCGGACCATTCTGATTTAGGTGTATGGAAATTTCCGGACACAACAGATGTTGAATGCTACATGTCTCCACGTATGTTTCGTCAGGGAGATGTACTGTATTTGATAGCACGAAAACAACTCGGCAAAAAGCCGTTTGCCCGAGCTAAACGAAATAAATCCATGAAACACCAGCGGCTCAAAAATTGGATAGGTTACTCTTTGTCGCCTAAAACAACAGCCCTTTATCGAATAAATCAGTCCAATTGCAAAGTGGAATGGGTGATGGATTTGCCCGGGTCTGGGGACACTGCATTTCCATCTATATTACGGCTAGATGCCAATCGACTGTTGGTAGCCAACTATTCTTCTCCTTTGAAGTTTAGGAACCGTTCTTGGCTGAGTGGGCAGTTGGGGCGTACGGGGATTTATCTGCAGGTAATTTCATTCGACTCAAATTGCCACTAAGCCCCTCTACATAGCGTAATGGACAACAAGAATGTTCATTCTCATTTCACGTTGGGAGGTGTTGAACTTGGCCGCTTCTCTATATTTGCCACATGAGAAAATATTTTGTGTATTGTTTTGCCTGGCTGCTGCTGCTGAGTGGTTGCCACTGGTTTAGTAAAAAAGAAAGCCGTCCACGGCCCGATGTAAGCACGTTAGATATAAAGTTGGTGAGCAAGCGGTTTGATAAGGACTTGTTCATGCTGCGCACCTTGGAGTTTGACATGTGGAAACAGCAAATGCTGGAGCGCTACGGAGAGTTTTATTACTTCTATCTCGACAACTTTGTAATTGGTCCGCGGCCTGCTGGTGATACCTCCGATGTGGAAGAAGCGGCACTTCGTCAGTTTGTTACGGACCGCTATGTGCGAACCATTCAGGATAGTATTGAAAGCGTATTCCCCGACACCCGGCAGCAAGAACAAGAATTGCTACAGGCTTTTCGATATTTTAAATACTACATACCGGAATTTCAGACACCGGAGGTGCTTTATTTTAATTCCATTTACAGTGCAGGCTCTTCTCCATTTGGCAAAAAACAACTTGTAATTGGGCTCGATATGTTTTTGGGGGATGGAAACCACGATTACGATAGCGTAGGGGTGTTTCAGTACCTGCGTCATAAAATGAAACCGGCTTATGTGTCGCGCTATGCCGTAGAAAGTTTGTTCGATGCTTATTTTGAAAACGGCATCAATCCCGAACAAAACACGTTGGAAGCCATGGTGGACCGAGGGCGAAAAATTTATTTTTTGAGCTATGTTTTTCCGGACGCCCCTGATAGTTTATTGCTGGGGTACACGCAAAAGCAAACTGAATTTTGTCGCAGCAGCGAAAAGGAAATCTGGAAATTTTTGAACGACAAAGATGTGCTGCTTAAAAACAATTCCATGGATAAAACCCGCTATTTAGGCGAAGCGCCTACCACCAGTGGCATGCCGGCAGAAGCGCCCGGAAACATCGGCAGTTTTATCGGACTACAAATTGTGCGTAGTTATATGAAAGAAACCGGAGGTGCCGTGTCGCTGCATGATTTGCTCACAAAATATCCGGCAAAAACCATTTTCGAAAAATCGAAATACAGACCTTGACATTATTC
>CAYQRR010000005.1:0-24491 GCA_964419635.1 uncultured Chitinophaga sp.
AAAGCTTTTATTCTTCCTCCTGGTGCTTCTTAGCCCACTGCTGATGCAAGCGCAAACATTAGTGAATCAGCTTTGGAAAGAGCGCACCGGCCATCCCACCAAAGCATTCGATTTTATGAGTGCCGCCCGGGGCAAGTCCGTAGCAGGCTCTAAGGGAACTGCCGATAACGTATATGTGGTGGGCAATACCTATCATCTGGGGCAAGAAGAGAATGCCGTGGTTTACAAATACACCCTCACCGGCAGCTTGGTGTGGACCTTTGAATACAACAGTGTATCGGACTATCGCGATTTTGGCATGGACATTTACTGTAAAAACGGATTGGTGTATGTAACCGGTGTATCGTGGGACAGCATCAATAACTATTCTGAAATAGTGGTGCTGGCCTTAGACGAAACCAACGGCACAGAGGCATGGCGATATGTTTACCAACCTGCCTATGGTGGCTATGCCGTGCCGGCAGGCATACAGGTAGACGGCAATCAGTTGGTATATGTTGCCGGCACAGAGCAAACCGACAGTGCTGAATTTGGTCTTGTTAGTATAGGTATATCGGATGGAGGCAATGAGGAGTGGGTATCGGTCTACGATTCTATAGGCATGTATGATGGAGGCGTAGCACTGAAAGTATATGAAAGCAATGGCGACACGCTCGTAAAAGTAACCGGCTACAGCGGCACGGCCTTCAGCAGTTGGGATTTTGTATCGCTAAACATGGATAACAAAGGAAACGTGCTATCTACTGCCCGCCACAGCAATGGCAACGGCAACCTCAGCTACCCCGTAGACCTCACCACCGACTACAGCGGCAATTTGTATGTGCTGGGCACCATTGGCCTGTCGGCCACCAACCGCGACTGGAAACTGATAAAATACGACACACTGTTTAACGAAGTGTGGGTGCGCACCTACGGCAGTGCCGATAGTCTGTTTGACGAACCGCGCGGCATGGTAGCCGATTACGGAGGGCAACTGCTGCTCACCGGTTACACCAGCACTACCGATGGCAGCAACCTGGCCACTACCGTGCGCTACAATACCAACGGTAACATCACCTGGCAAACACACATTGCGGCTCCCACCAACGGCCAAAACGCCAAGGCATATGACTTGGTGTTGCCCAATACACCCAATACTAACTTTTACATCTGCGGAGTAAGCAGCCACCAGGGTGATGATGATTTTTTTACGGCCAAATACGACATAAACGGCAACCTGAAATGGCTTAAATATTTCAACGACACCACCGGCAGCCAGGACGAAGCCCACGATGTGCAGGTGATGCAGGAAGGTTACATCCTCACCAGCGGCCTGAGCGTACAAGATAGCGTTACCAGGTATGTGAGTGTGGCGTATGAGGAGTGGGAGAGGCAGGATAGCTATGCAATAGATACTGACTCTATCCCGTTGTATGTTAAAAAACAACTTATCGTAAGGTTTGATACTTCTGTTATTAAAGCAGAAAACATTGACAAAGAGGGGTTGGTTTTTGGAGAATTGAATACCTTTTTAAAGGCCGATATGGTAGATACATTACAATCTATTTTGCCGGATGTGTTCTTAAGAGATTGTAAACTCATTAAACTCGCTGAGAACTATAAAACGTACGATACTACACTCGTTACGAATATAGGTGACACAATAAAGATGCCGCCCTTGTGGACATTGTTTCAAGTAGTATATGCTAAGTCTGACAGTAACGATGGTTACAATGCTTCAATAGTTGACTCGTTATATCCGCTTGTTCGTTTTGCTCAGTTAAACTACATAGGCCAGAGTTTTAGTTGTGGTTGCTCGCAGGCTTGTCCCGATGATGACTTTTATGATACAGAACAGTACAGCCTACATGATGACCCCAATAGCAGTAGCCAAGATGGAGATATAGGTGCTGAAGGGGCTTGGAGGTTTGAAACCGGCAAGAGCTTTTTAAATGTGGGCATTTTTGATAGCGGTGTGGAATGGTATCACGAGGATTTTTTAAAGATTAATCCAACCGTTTCTAAAGTGCCGGGTGGCTACGATTTTGCAACACATCTTATACCATTACAAAACATGAACTTTAATCTGAATGGCATTGATCCAGACTTTTCGGGACATGGAACACGAGTGGCAGGAATTGTAGGGGCATTGCGAAACAACGATAAGGGAGTAGCCGGTATTGCCGGAGGTAACTGGTGCTCTACAGACCCCAATAACGACCCTTCTGAAGATCAGGCGGGTGTAAGTTTATACTCCTATGGAATTTCTCAGCCATCTGGGGCTGCCGGTGAGATAATACTTACTTCTAATCTAATTAGTGCAATGTCGGAGGTATTTAACCCAGACTACAATAAAACAATTACTGATGTGGATATATTGAATTTCAGTAATGGGCTGTTTAGTTATGGAAACGACATGCCCGCACTGAGGTATCTTTATTACTACTGTCATTTAGCCGGCAAGATTGTTGTAGCAGCTCTTGGGCAGCGCATCACTCCTAATCAAAGCAATGCGGTAATTTACCCTGCCTGCTTCAATGACGACTGGGTAATAAGTGTAGGAGGTTCAGAAGAAACAGGGATTAAACATGCAGATAGCTTCTATGGCGATGGAATGGACGTAATTGCTCCCTTCAAGACCTCTATGATTCATACAACCACTTATAACGGTCAATACACCAATGGAGTCATAAACGGCACATCCTGGTCAGCACCACATGTTTCCGGTATAGTCGGACTAATGTTAAGTTATATGAACAACCCCAATGGCCTAGAATCACCGGAGAACCTGGCACCAGAGGATGTAGAGGAAATAATTCAACGGACAGCATGGTATGATGCTGGTAATTATACCGTGCCCGATAACACAATAGGATGGGGCAGAGCGGATGCGAGAAATGTGATGGAATACCTAGACAAAGACCGAACCAGACTTCTTCATTTCAGCACCAAAAACTTTTCTGGCACTACACAAACAATTACAAAGATTACCGGCAATACGGATATTGATTTAATTGTAGAAGACGATGTAAACAATGGAACTACACTGGCGGGTACCTACAAAGCAGCGGTTTACAAAGTAGAAAAGGTTGTACCACACAACATTACATTGCTGCCCAACGAGAGTATCACAGGTTTTTGGGCAAGGTCTGGCTCATCCGTTGGCTACCCACTCTATACTACCAATGGCTCTAACAATTCTGTGGATCAACACATGAAAGTATTTGTGGACGAGCAAAACATTCCCGCCACTACTACGAATGCGACTATATGGTCATACTTTTACGAACTGAAAGACCCAAACAATCCGAATACAACAGTAGATTGGATGCCCGGTAATCCATATAACTTCTTGCCCTCCATGGATTACACCATAGTATTGCAAAAACCTTATGTTTCATCTGTATCAAAGCGCGAAACCGACAATGCCTTCTTTCAGGTTTTTCCTAACCCCTCCGGTTCAAGCATATCCATAAAAACAAATGTTTGCCGGGGTGAATCCTGTTCTATAAAAATATACAACCTATTGGGTGAGTTGCAAAGAGTATTGTATGTAGGCAGTTGTCCTACCACTACAATGAATTTTGACATCTCAGATCTATCAGTCGGTAATTACTGTATTACTCTTACATCTGAGCACACAACAGTTAGTTCTACACATACTGTAATTAAATAAAACGCCTACTATGTTTTCGAATAAATTACTAAATGTTTTAGTTACGGCCATGTTTTCATGCAAGCTATGCTTAGGCCAGCTAAACTTTATAAAATCTTGGGATTATAGATATGGGGGGACCTACATAGAAAATCTTGCGGGGGTTATACCAGGTATTGATGGCGGATATCTTATTTGTGGCCCTTCTTACTCTTTAGGCACAGGTGATGTAACTAAAGTAAATTACGACACCACCGGCAATACTCAAGACTTCTGGATTTTAAAGATTAACCAACAGGGAATGAAGGAATGGGACAAAAGCTATGGAGGTGCTGATAGCGATGTGCCGACTGCTTTGTGTTCGAATGGGGAATACTACTTTGTGGGTGGTACCACCAAATCGGATAGTAGTGGAGATATTAGTAGCAAACGAATTGATACTTCGTATGAAAGAAGTGATTATTGGATTGTTAAACTTAGTTTGAATGGTCAAAAAATATGGGAAAGACGAATAGGAGGGTTCAGAGCAGATGTGTTGAAATCAATCGTTTGCACACCTGATGGGGGATGCTTAGCCATAGGTCATTCAAATTCTGGTGTATCAGGTGATATAACTACTCCATCAAATGATACTTTGTCCGATATAGATTATTGGGCGATAAAACTTGACTCAAATGGTAACAAACTGTGGGATAGGCGATACGGAGGAACCGACAATGACATTGCATATGTATCAGCTAAAACATCAGATGGTGGGTACATCATTAGTGGAAGTTCAAGTTCTGGTGTAGGGGATGAAAAGTCAGAGCCAAGTTGGAATCCTGCATATTCAGATGCCTGGATTATTAAAGTTGATTCTGTAGGTAACAAACTGTGGGACAAAACACTTGGCACCATTTACCCCGATAATGTTAATTGTATGCTCGAAGACCCAAGCGGTAATGTTTATTTCGGTATTGCAACTACCGGAAACGGTGGCAGTTTTACAGACCCTTCTATAGGCCCGGTGTTCAGCACTGGTGATTATCTGCTGTATAAAATAGATGCCTTTGGCAATAAGATTTGGGATAAAAGATATGGTGGTACTGGCAGCGATGTATTACGTCATCTTAGCCTTAGTAGTAAAGGCGAAATATTACTGACAGGTGCATCAAAATCACCAATCAGCGGTAACAAAACAGAAGCTAACTTGGCAGAAGTAGAAATTTGGGTGTTGGCAGTAGATTCTAGCGGCACAGTGCTTTGGGACAAAACAATACACAATACCGGAACTAACTTTGAAATATATGGTGCCACCTATGCAACGGAAGATGGATGTTATACCACTTTTGAATATACAAACAGCGGTATTGGCGGTTATAAATCACAATCTAACTGGGATAGCACCAATGCTGCAACGGACATTTGGGCAATACAATACTGTTTTGATACTATTTCCGGTTTCACTAAGAACTTTGGCTACGCATTAGCCACCCTCCACCCAAACCCCGCCTCTACTACCATTACCCTTAGCGGCACAGAGCCGGGCAGTACAGCCACCATTACCAACCTGCACGGGCAGGTGCTTTTGCAATTAACAGTGAACAATCAACAACAATCAATAAATATAGAACACCTGCCACCCGGCATGTATTTCTGCATCGTGCAAACTGGCGGGCAGCGCAAGGTGCTCCGGTTTGTGAGGCAGTAGTTTCTGGCACTGCCCGGGCAATCCAATCACTCAATTGCCCAATAACCAAATTCCCCTACACAACATGCGTAGCCTTCATCATCCAATGCCCGCTCTCTGTCCCCATATTCTGCACATTCAAAAACTGATTCGTCTCATTAAACTGCAGCAACTCCCCAAACTCCACTGCCGAATACTCCAGCGCAGTATTGGCCGCCACATCCACCGCTCCTCCCGTCTGCGCTCCACCAGCCACACTGCTGCTGTAAAACCGCATACCGCTGCCACTCGCCTCCATCGTCACCATACTATCAGCGGTCATCTCCAATCCGGTCGTGCTAATGTTCTTAATAGCACCCGCGGCCAAATCCCCCTCCCGCACCACCGTGCTGCCCCCTGTACTCGGGGTCACCAGTTCCACCACCCGCTCCCACACAAACCGGTCACGCACCGCGGCATTCTTTCTGAATATCCGCTTCCCGTCCTCCATCATCGCTCGCCCTTCTCTGTAAATCGCATTATTCGCCTCTATCTTCGCATCCGTCTGCACATGGCTATCCTGCTGCGCATCTTTAAACGAACCATACATCACCTCAAACTCCGTCTTCAGCACACTCACACTCGCATCAAACCCCGCTGGCATACCCCCTACCGTCACCAGCACCGCCTGATGGGCTGTCAAAAAATTCTTCATACTCACCAGCAACTGCACCGCATACTCCCAGTTTTGATTCGCTGCCTTCGCATAATAAGGCTTACCCGCCTCCTCTATCCGCGGTTTATAATACGCACCCGTAAACGCCTTGCTGATATAACCATCCAGCGAATTCCATTTACCCAGCACCACATCCAGCTTTTCCACCAATCCTATCCTCAATACCTCCGCCTCCGTGCCTCTTGCCTGCCCGTCTGGCAAGGCCTGTGCTGCGGATATGGCGGCCTTCCGCGTCACCGATAAACCAGGGGTATAAAGGGTATTCTCCGCCATAAAGGAAGTTTCATGTTCTGCCTGGCTATCCCAGACAAGGTTCAAGGCCGCATACAACACAGACATCGCTTCGTTGTACTGCGGCACTGCGCGTGGTTCATTTTGTGTAGCCATCTTTTTTGTATGTTTTTTTTGTTTAAAAAATAGGGACTGTTTTCACCATTCAACTCCTATACCATCACCCCTGTTTTTTGCAAAATGTTCATCAAAATAGACATCTTCATAGTCATAATTTCCTTCTTTATTGACATAATTTCTCTCTTCATTGTCATAATTTCCATCTTCAGGCCCACAAGCAAAATCTCTATCCTGCTGGCCGCCCTCTCTATCTGCATAATCTGTTTCGTCTGGCACATCATTCTCGCCACCATCGCTATAATCTTCTCCTTTTCGCTGCTAATCGCCTTATTCAGCCGCTTAACCCTTCTCGCTATCGAACTTAAACGGGCATTTGCCCCCCTTTCCAGGCCACAGACAGCCTTAAGCAAAAGCATTCCAATGATAATTTCAACTATCCGAAGGGGGCCACCATCCACATACAGTATAGGCTGCAAAAAAGCAAGAGAACAATGCTGCTTACCACAATAAAAAATCCCCGTCTCAGCAAACAGGAAACGGGGATTTCTCTAAAAGACTATAACCTTATTACTTAGGCTCAATAGGAGCCAGCTTCATTTCCTTTGGTGGCTCGCTAATTTCCGATTCCGGAGCGGGAGCATCTTCTTTCACTTTCTTTTCTTTCTTCTTAGGAGCCGGTTCCACCAGCGATACACCACTCGGGCTGGCACTGTTGGCTTTGGCTTTATTCCCTCCCTTAAAGAAATCAAACAACAGTGAAAAACGCAGGGTATTATCCAACGGATTTCTTTGAATACCCGTAGGTATCAAATAAGAAAAATTAAGCCCCACAATGCTGTACTTTACCGTAAGCCCTGCCGTCACAAACTGGCGATTGCCCTTATTCCTCGGCTCGTAAAAATAACCAAAGCGAACCCCAAACTGCTTGTTATACATATACTCCGCACCAATAGCAAAAGTGGTTTCCTGCAATTCCTCTTTAGACTTAGACCCTTTTACACGCTGCACCTTGCCATTGGCATCCATATACAAGAAACCCGGAGCATCGCCAAACGATGTAAAGATTCCGGTGATAGGGCTTTTCTGTCTCCAGTCGGCACCCGGCACTCCATTTTTATCATAATTCGGATTAATAGTATCCCCACCCAATTCATAAGGGATAGTAGCAGGCTGTGGCGAAGGCACCAGCAAGCGGCTGATGTCCATGTAAAGACCAACCGCATTCTTCTGGTCAATATTCAAAGTATAGCCCAACCCAATACCCAAATTGGTCGGTATATAATCCGCATTCTGAGCATTACGGGTGTAAGTAATTTTGTTGCCGATGTTCGAAATATTCATCCCCACCCGCAAGTCGTGCTTCATTTTTCCTTTCCCGAATTGCTTGTAATACATCCACGAAATATCAGCCGCCCCTGCATAGCCGGGGAAAGTGGCAATGCCATCCACCCCCACATTGCTCAGGTTAGAGTAAATAAAGCGGATGGTGGCCGCTATAGAAAAATCATTAGAAAGTTTCCTCGCATAACCGGCATCTAAACTGAACTCCTGCGGGCGAAAATTGCCGATTTCGGCTCCGTTATAATCGGTAAAGGTGATATTCCCCAACGAAAAATACTTCAACCCTATTTGAACGGTTTGCTTCTCTTTTACTTTGTAGTAGCCTGTGAGGCCACCCATGTAAATATCGTTTACCAGTGCTTTGAGCCAAGGAGTAAAGGATACCGAAAAGCCAAAGTCTCTTTCGTTAAAAGCCATGTTGGCCGGGTTCAGAAACAGACTATTCACATCGGCTGGTGTTGCCACCCCCACATCGCCCATACCGCCTGCGCGGGCATCCGGGTTAATGCGAAGAAACGGAACGGCAGTAGTAACGGTATTAATTCGAACGCCATTTTTGGAAAGTGCTGTGGGGTCAAACTGGGCTTTCGACTCTTGATAACCTGTAGCAAATGCCAGCAAGGATAGGATATATAAACAACGAATGCGCAACTTACTATTCATGTAATTAGATGGTTTTGTATTGATTTTCTAAAAAAGTAGAAGTGCGTCTATAACGTATCCGGTTTATTTTATTTTGAAGGAAGCCAAACATAAGCGATTTTGGGGTATTGGCAAATGAAAAAACCGCAAAATGCTTTTGCGGTCGCCATCCGTTAAAAACAAAAAAGAGGGGAAGAACCTTGCCTTCCCCTCTTTTTTATCCGGCTATTTACCGGACTCGGTAAACTGAACATCTAGTTTGGTCGAATGTTCCAAATCCGATATCACCTGCACAGGCAATTCGTAATCTTCGAGCGGTGGGTATTTTTTCCAGTAGGCCGGGTCGTATTTATATTTAGCCTCATAGAGCTCCGTCATGGCACTAAAGTTTTTTTGCAATGCAGCCCCCACCTGTTCGGTTTCAAAATCGTAGAAGTGCATTTCAAATGCTTCTTCCACGATAAAATCAACGTTTCCGGTTACTTTGTTCAGCACATGATGATTATAGCTACGGGTAATGCTGCTGACCACGTATTTGCCATCTGTTTTTTCGGTTTCAATCACGTTCTTTTCGTTCACCAGTTTCCAGCGGCTGTCGTTGGCATAGCGGCTTTTTACATAATAGGGATTAGGAAATTTTTCAATCTCCACGCGCGTAATCGCATACGTTTCTTTGGCGACCCACACGCGGGCATTTTCCAATTTGGCGCTGCTGCTTTCTTTGTATTGCAGTTTAATCACGTATTGCGCAGTATCTTCCGATTCAAACTTAGGCGAATAAAAATCTATCTTTTTAGGGTCCAGAAAATTGCTTCGGTTGTAGCTATACGGATTTTCTTTGAGCAAATCCACCAGATGGTCGCCATGTTCGTCCCCATTGGTTTCGTAGCTTTTGCTTCTGCGCACTTTGTTGGTGCGCACACTTTCATGAAAAGAGTATTCATAGATATTTTTGCAATTAAACGCTACGGTCACATCTGCCTCAATTAACCGAACATACACCCCATTCTCTTTGTGGTATTGTCGGTAAAATCCGGTGGATAAAAGAGAATCGCGCAGCAGATTAGTTTTCATGTTAGTGATAGCTTTCAGCAATACGCCTTTGGCATTCATGGCCACCACCACTACCTCTTGTTTGGTTTCGGTAGAGGTAGCCAGCGATAGGCGAAGCGTATCGCCATTCTGGTAATTGCGCACCGACACCGATTGTGTAAGATACCCCACAAACGACACGCGTAGTGAATCTTTCAGATTCACTTTAGGCACCGGTATTTCAAAGTAGCCGTTATCGTCCGTCATGCCGCCCAATTGTGTGTTTTTGATTTGAATGGCAGCCATACTCATGGGGGCGTTGTTGGCTTCTTTGTCGTAAACAAAACCCACAAGCAAAATATTATCCTGGGCTTGTAGCAGCCCGATGTGCAGCAGGAGCGCAAATAGAATGATTGGTTTTTTCATAGCCGGTGTTTTAATGCTAACGCGAAAAGTATAAAAATTGATATGAGACCATCCGAAAGTGTATGACCATTTAGCGCTGCAGTCGTTACATTCAGGCAATAAACGGGCCACTATCCATGGCTCCAGATTTCCAGTGTTTCAACAGCTTCAGGCGAAAAGAACCCCGACTGCTTTCGCGATTGCACTACCGACTTTGCGCCTTGCACCAAATTGCTGCCAAAGGGCCCGGCAACCTGTAATATCTGTTTCAGATAATCGCCCGAACAGCCGCCTACATAGCTGATGGCGGTACCCAAACCTTGCCAAAGGTACGGCTGTCGATGGGTCGCAAAAGAGGTGATAGTTTGTTGTGCTCCATCAATACTCCCTTGCGCTGCATACCAGATGCTTCTGCCGAGGCCGGCATCATAGTGCTGTATAATTACTTCGTTGGTGTGGCTCCACTGTTGCTGCTGTATTACGCTTTTTCTCCGTCTGAATGTACCTTCATAATAGCCATAGCCATCGGCTGCTTTAGCTACATCTATAGCATCGCACAGCGTTAAAAACTCTTGCGGTGGACACTGTTCCTGCGCCAATGCCCAACCCAGCCCAATGTAAATCTGCGTAGCGTGTGCGGCTTTGTGTTGATCCAGAAAGTGGAACCAATGCAAAAGATTGTGCTGCTGTTTAATGTCGGCCAGCGCATATTGCATGGAAGCCGACTCGTAGGCAATGGAGCGAAACATCTCCGGATACTTTTGAAATTCTAATGTCAATGGCCCACAATCCATAGTGACAGGCAACGTGTCCTGCACTTCGCGAAAAATGTGCTCGATGGCAGCCATCCGTTGTTGAATGACAGAAGTATCAAACGGCATCAGGCGGTTTGCTTTGCCGGATAAAACCACATGGTCTCCACATCTTTACGAATGGCTTCATCCGGTGGTACATTATAGCTTTCGTCTACCATGCCGGGTTCCGGTATGTAATCTCCGTTTAAACTCATGGTGTAAGGATTTACAGGCATATCGTGCGGAGTTCCTTTTACCTGTGTGCTCACTTTACGAAAAACCTCAGCTGCTATTTTTTCGAGTAAGGAAATATTTACCCCTATCTGTTCCAATAATTTATCGCCATAGGCAGTATCAATATTTCGCTGAAACTGTTGCATGACGTTCAAATCAAACGGATCGATATATCGGTTTTCGAATAATTCGTTTTGGTAGGGCAACCAATCCAAAAACAACTGCTGCATACGTTCGTGCAGTTTGCCAAACTTTTGTCCTAAGCTGTCGGGTGCTGCAAACAACTGCTTAAGCATGCGCAAATCGGTGAAAGCATTATTGGTAAACAACACACATGGAACAGCCCAGTATAAGCCCCAATCCCACAAAATTTTGTTGACCATAATCTGCGGATTTCCCATCAGATTGTATTTGTTCTGGTAGATGGGAATCCAGCGATTGACCAGCGTAAGGTAGGTACGCTCATAAATTTCGGCTCTGAACTGCACCTCCTCCCCTTTCAAATCGCGAAGAATTAAATCGCTGAGAAAGGTATTGCTCAATGAAATGAAATCGGTACCAGGCGAATAAAACGGATCCAAAAAAGCTCCGGCTTCTCCGCTTACCCCCCATCTTTCGCCTCCATCATAGGCACGGCCACTGTCGTGGGCAAAGTGTTTCAGTATTTTAAAGTCAAGCTTGTTAGGAGTTTCCGGCTCCAGCATGTTGTAACAAAGCGGCTCGTTCTTCTTGAGCCACTCCATCGCATTTTCGTAGGTATTGAAATCTTCAAATGGATGAATGGCCGGATCGGCTACAATGCCGATGCTCGTATTTTTTGATCCTAAAGGAATCACCCATACCCAGTAACCTTTATCCAGAAAATGGACGGTGCTTAAATAGCGCAACCCCGACACCAGATAGTTTTGCCAGTCCTTATTATCGCTCCACCGGTCAATATCTATTACGCCTTTCAGCCTCCACCACACTGCATTGACATGATGTTCCATGGGTTTTTCGAAGCCCAGTTTTCGCTTCAGGAAACTCCCTCGCCCGGTAGTATCGGCTACCCAACGTCCGGTCACTGTTTTTTCCTCTTTGGCTTGCACATAAGTGAAAGTATGTTGGTCTTGACCAAATACAACGTCTTTGGCTACTGCATCCAATATCACTTCGGTGCCCAGCGAACGGGTATGTTGCAGCAAATGGTTTTCCAGCGTGCCTCTGTCCAGTTGATGGCTGGGAGTGGGCAACCATTGCCGAGGGCCTAGTTCCAGGCGTGTGGTAATGTCTGCTTTATTGCGAGAGCGGAAAAAAAATCGCAGACCATGCTTGGGTAGCTCGTGTGCTTCAAGATATTCTTTGAGCCCAAGCACATTGCGCAAGTAGTGGCTACCCAACTCCACCGTGCTTTCGCCTACTTTATGTGCGGCAATAGTGGCTTCGCTTTTTCTGCGTTCCAGCACCAGGATTTTGATGTGGGGCATTGCCCTTTTCAATTGAATAGAAAGGGTGAGCCCGGCTAGTCCGCCTCCGGGAATAATGACATCGTAATGAATTGCTTGCATAGAATAAAAATTGAATACAGTTTATTTAAAGGCCTTGATAGTACTTCATTTTTGCGGCCGCTTTCTTTAAAAATAATACGCGTAAAAATAGCGTGTTAAGGGTAAGCACAATGGGAGCAACGATAAATAAGGCAAAGAGCAAATAATATTTAAAAACAACCAACCAAGCCTTGCGGTTCTGTCGCTTGATGATAAACCGTGCCCACAGGCTGAAGAGTCGCGGAGCGCGCTCCTCAATAAACATGAGATTGTATTGCACCGCTACAGCTCCTTGCCGCACCAGTTGTTGCTGCAGATCATCCCATTTTTCAGTGAATAAAAAATCAAGGGTGGTTTGTCCAAATATCCGGGTTTGCGCTATGTCTTCATCGGATACACCGGGCTTGGGGAACAGTCCCATATATTTGTCTTTTTTGCCGGTGAGCATCCAATAAAGAATCGTAACTACACTTATTAAGTTGGGATTTCTATCTACCAAAGCGATGTTGCCAACCAACTTGGCCCCTGCAGTTTGCAAAAGCGCTTTTAGTTTTTCTTGCGAACTAATCCACATATTGCGGGAGCCGATGAGGGTCACCACGGGTGTGTCATTTAATACAGCCTGCACTTTGCCCAGCCGAACCAAGGCATTGATGGGTAAGCTCAAAGACAAAAACCAGGGTTGATAAGCCAGCACAACCAAGTCGTATCGCTCTCGTTTGAATTCAAAGTCCTGAAGCGGTATCGGATGGCCCAAAACGGTTTCGGGCATGGCATCAAAAAAAGAAGCTGAGGTCCATGGAAAAGGGAAGTCCTGCAGCGGTTTTATCTGAATGACCTCCACCGACAATTCCAACGCATAAAATGGCTCAAGAAATTGATTTACAATATCGGTGAGCTGACCCGTTTGTGAATAATACAACACTAAAACATGTTTGCGCATAGCCGCCTTTTTATATAACGTCACTGGTGTCAAAAATAGGAATGAAAACTACAAGAACTGCCCGTAGTGGGTAAGCGTTGAATAGTGGTCAATTATAATTTGTTTCTTAATGTTGTGTTCGGTTTTTCCGGTCAATTCACCTATCGGAAAAGCAGAAAATCACATGTCATTCAGAGAAGTATACATCACCCGCACCTCCCATTATTTTCCCAATAGCCCTGTTTCAAACGATGAAATGGAGCAGTATCTGGGGCTCATCAACGGGAAACCCAGCAAGAGCAAAAACGTAGTGCTGCGTAATAATGGTATTAAACGCAGGTTTTATGCCTTGCAAAAAGGGGGAGTGCCCACGCACACCAACGCGGAGATGGCTTCACTCGCTATCCGTAAATTATTTGCGCAAAACGCAGAAGAAATTAAAACCGTGCAGCTGTTAACCTGCGGCACTTCCACCCCCGACCAAATGATGCCCTCCCATGCGGTGATGGTGCATGGCTGGCTACCCGAAGCAAAGGAAGTGGAAGTAGTATCATCAGCAGGGGTATGCTGTTCCGGTATGCATGCGCTAAAATATGCATACATGGCACTGAAAACCGGAGAGGCCGATGTGGCTGTAACCACCGGCTCGGAACGTCTGTCGCGCGTGTTATGTGCCGATGCATTTGAAGATGAAGCCAAAAAACTGAGCGAGCTGGAAAGTAATCCCATACTAGCGTTTGAGAAAGATTTTTTGCGCTGGATGCTGTCCGATGGAGCGGGCGCATTCTTACTCAGCAACACCAAAAACGAAGATTCGCCCAGCCTGCGGATAGATTGGATAGAGAGCAGTTCTTTTGCCCATCAGGTGGAGCCCTGTATGTATATGGCCAGCGAAAAGAGGACAGATGGCTCGTTGAAAAGCTATATGGATTTTACCCCCGATGAAATTGCTGCACATTCGGTGCTAAGCATGAAGCAGGATGTAAAACTATTGGACAAACATATTGTGGAGTTGGGCTATGTAACGCTGCGGAAAGTGCTGGACAAAAAGGGATTTTCGATAGAGGAGATTGATTACTTTTTGCCCCACTTATCCAGCGAGTTTTTTAGAAAAAAAATAGCCGATAAACTAGAGCAAAACGGGCTGGGCATTCCGCAAGAAAAGTGGTTTACCAACTTAAGCCAGGTTGGCAATGTGGGAGCGGGCTCCATCTTTTTAATGGTAGATGAATTATTCCAGAGCGGACGACTGAAAGCGGGCGAAAAACTGCTGCTGATGATACCCGAAAGTTCGCGCTTCTCCTATGTATACGCCATGCTAACTGTATGCTGACCTGAAAAAAGAAGAAGTGCCTCAGGACCCTAGTGTGCTCGATAAATTTACCAAAGAGGTGTGCTATGCCGTGGACGAAAAAGGGGAGTACACCACCACCTTAAGTCGTGGATGGCAGGTAAAAGCAGATGCGCTCGGAATTACCTGGCAGGATGTGGAAGCCCGCGTGGAGGAAGCCCGGCAACAAATCAAAAACGGAGCCCGGAGCCCCATAGCATATTTCATGGAATTAAATATGATGGATCTGGCCATGGTATCTGCCTATACGGGTTTCTGGCAATGGACCATTAAACGACATCTGAAGCCGGATGTATTTAAAAAGTTATCGGACAAAAAACTACAGATATACGCTGATGCATTTCAGGTTTCATTACAAGAGTTAAAAAACTTTTGATTGCATCATTTGTCTGTATAGTTACTTCACCCACTCGTTGATTATTGCTGCCATGAAAATTCCCTTTGAACACATACAATCGGCCCATTGCGAAAACGGTGTAACCAGCAATTTGCTTCGACATGCCGGCATTACCCAAATTAACGAGCCCCTGGCATTTGGAATCGGGGCCGGCATTTTTTACATCCATCTGCCTTTTTTAAAAATAAATAATGGTCCGGCAGTTTCTTTTAGAACCATGCCCGGGCAAATTTTCAGCAGAACCTGCCATGCTCTTGGCGTGCGGGTAAGCCGAAAAAAATTTAGTTCCAAAGAAAAAGCGCAAGCAGCATTAGATGCTTGCCTGGCGGCCAAGCAGCCTGTGGGGTGTCAGGTTGGAGTCTATTATCTCACCTATTTTCCGGTGGAGTATCGGTTTCATTTTAATGCACACAACCTGGTAGTATATGGCAAAGAGGGCGATCAATACCTCATTAGTGATCCGGTGATGGAAACTGTCACCACCCTCTCATCGGCCGATTTGGAACGCGTGCGGTTTACCCAGGGAGCCCTGGCACCCAAAGGTCAATTATACTATCCTAAACAGGTAGCCGCTGTTTCGGATGAATGGATAGCGAAAGCCATAACAAAAGGGATAAAACATGCGGCCTGGTTTATGACCGAAACACCTGTGCCCATCTTGGGTGTAAATGGCATTAAATACACTGCGCGAAAAGTTAAACGCTGGCGTGATGAACTTGGATACAGACGAGCAGGGGCCTATCTGGCTCAGTTCGTTCGTATGCAGGAAGAAATAGGTACAGGTGGAGCGGGGTTTCGCTTTGTATATGCTGCATTTTTACAACAGGCGCATGCATACGTCCACAAAGACGAGTTGCCGGAAATCTCCAGACAATTCACGGCTATTGGTGATGCCTGGCGCGCATCTTCGGTGCAGGCATCGGGCATTTACAAAGGCAGATGGACCGAGCAAAAGGATTTTGACACTATGGGCGATATGCTCTTAGAAATTGCTGAAATGGAGAAAAAGGCTTTTAAAAATCTGCTGAAGATAAAGTGGTAACAGATGAGCAACGCTGCCATAGAAATTAATAATCTACACTTCCGCTATGCAGAAAATTCAGGCATAGCTTTCAGTGATTTTAATCTGCGGATTGATGCCGGAGAACGATTTGGACTTCTGGGCCCGAACGGAGCCGGCAAAACCACGCTACTGAATTTAATGACCGGTGTGCTGACCGCCAGCAGTGGAAGCATTTATGTGCTGGGTAAAGATATAGCTCGAGAGCCTATGGCAGCTAAAAAATTGTTTGGGTTTGTTCCACAAAGTCATTCTTTATACCCGGACTTAAGTCCGCTAGAAAACCTCGACTTTTTTGGAGCTTGGGCAGGACTTCAGCGTAAGGAGATTCAAAAACGATCGCTGGAACTGCTCGATATTCTGGGTTTATCGCAGGTGGCAGATAAGCAGGTGTCAAAATTTTCGGGTGGTATGAAAAGTCGCCTGAACTTGGCTATAGGGGTTATTCATGCTCCACAAGTTTTGTTTCTGGATGAACCAACGACCGGTGTAGATGTGCAAACCAGACACGCTATTTTGGAATATCTGAAAAAGCTAAACGAAACCGGCACTACTTTAATCTATACTTCGCACCTGCTTCATGAGGCGGAGCAACTGTGTACCCGTGTAGCGCTAATCGACCATGCCAAGATTATTGCCATGAACAACCTTCATACATTGCTGCACGAAAATGGCAAGCAAAATCTGGAAGAGCTGTTTTTGCAATTGACCGGGAAAAACTACAGAGATCAATAGAATAACTAAAAGAGTATTCTGTATTGCGGCAGAATAAAAAGCCCCTGCTGATACTCATTATTAAGCGTGTTGGTGCGCGGATTATACACCTTACGGAAAATATTTTTGATGTTGGCTACGTTCTGCAAATCCATCGAAAATTCCTGCGTCACTTTTTTAAAACTGATGCGGTAGCTCAGCTTCAAATCTAAGCGGAAGTAATCGCGATATTTTTCTGTATACGCCAAACTATCGATGAGTACTTGTGTGTTTTGTGCATCGCTGGCAGCTACGTCTATGGGGGTATAGTATCGCCCACCGGCTCCGGTCATTTTCATATCAATGGATAAAGTGTGACGCTTTGTTTTGTTTTTCTTTCCACCAAACAAATATTGATACCCCGCCAGTGCATTAACCACATATAATCCATTAAAAGCTGTACTTCTCCAAACCTTATCGCTGCCCTGATACTGTGACTGAAACAAAGAACCGGTAACCAGAAAATAAAATCCTTTACTCATAAATTTCTCCAGCGTAATCTCTAATCCGTAATTTCTACCAATCCCTTTGTTAACCAAATTGGTATTGTTTGGCGTGGCAAAGTCGGCTCCGGCATTCAGCATACTGAAAGAACTTTTCGTTTTCTCTACCGGGGCATTATCTATATACTGGAAATACGCTTCTGCCTTAAGATGAAAATCTTTTACGAACGTTAAATCATACCCAACCGCCACATGCTGACTTCTGGTAAAATCCAGCGATGCGTTGGTATATGTCGTATTTTTAAAACTCATGATTTCGCGATTGTAATAAACGGGCAATGGCTGTATCTGGTGATGCATGCCGTAGCCAATGGACACCGATTGATTTTCTCGAAACTGATACTTAAGACTCAAACGAGGTTCCACGGCAAAGCTGCTGCTTAGGGAAAAATACTGAAGATGTGTCCCGGTATTCAGAGAGATTTGCTCTGTAAATTTATGTTTCCACATCGTGTACATCTCCACCAGTACGCTGTAGCCCCTACCATCTTTTACGGGGACAAACCGATTTAGGAATAAGACACTATCCGCAAATCGGATGTCGTATACATTCACAATGCCACCGACTGTTACGGTATTCTTTGAGTCGAGCTTTGTATTGACCAAAAGATGCGCAGTATATTTATTTTGTGTGAGTGCCACTTTATTGGTGCGCACAATTTCCGTTCTATAAAGAGGCTCCACCGAATCAATATCGGCCAGTTGCGTTTGGTGTGACGCAGCCAGCATAAATTTGTAATAGGTCTTTTGATTAAAAAAATAAGTGTGCGAAAATCCAGCCACTCCGGTTCGCACACGGTTGTATATATCCACGTTTTCGTTGCCATACAGATTGTTCGGGTTCTTTGCCAGATCAACTTTTGAACCCAGCAGTTCAATTTTGCTCAACCCACCCAATCCCCAAAATCGAAACACACCTGCTTTTTTGGTAGGCACGTCTATCTTAAAGGTTAAATCCTGATACTCCGGCACAGCAGTTCCCGTTCCAAAATTTGCTTTCAGTAATTTAAAAAGAGCGAGTGTGGAATAGCGGTAGTTAATCAGAAAGGAAGCCTTACTTTTTTTACGGGCAAATGGGCCTTCGGCTCCTGCTTCAATACCATTGAAACCGAGCTGAGCCATAAACTCATACTTGTCTTTATTACCATTTCGCAAGGCTAAATCAAACACGCCCGATAAAGCATTACCATACTCGGAGGGGAAAGCTGAGGTAATAAAATCACCCCGCGAGAGCGTATTGTTATTGAGCATGCTTACCGGACCTCCGGTACTGCCAAAGCCACCAAAATGGTTGGGACTTGGAATGTCTATTCCTTCAAGCCGCCAAAGCATGCCCATGGGCGAGTTTCCACGAATAATAATGTCATTTCGGGCATCGTTTGCTCCGCTTACTCCGGCAAAGTTAGAGGCCATGCGCGATGGGTCGTTTCTGTTGCCGCTAAAACGGCTGGTCAGCTCCACATCAAAGGAGCGTGCACTGATAACAGCAAATTCATTCTTGGCTTGTCCCTGCTCCTTTTTTCCGGATACTACCACTTCTGAAATCTGATTTACTTTCTCTTGCAGCTCTACCAACACATTCAACTCCTTGCCGGCTATTACCAACAAATTATTGAGCCATTCATCTTTATAGCCTATGTAGGAAACACGAAGCGACACCCTTCCCAGCGGCAAATCCAACTTAAAGTATCCATTATCATCGGTTACAGTGCCCTGAATATTTATGGTATCCAATACTACAACACTCGCTCCCACCACCGGATATTTTGAATCCTTGTCGATTACCTGCCCGCGAATACTTTTTTGCTCCTGCGCCTGCAGAAACCACGCAGAAATAATCAATAGCCAGCACAATAAAATTTTACGGGCAACCATAAGCGCCAAAAATGGAAAAGTTTAAACAAAATGTTGCGCAGTCATTTCAGCACGTCAACGTTTTGGCTGATTAAAACGTGCTAACTGACTGCGATAAAATGCCTCCTTATCTTTCCATCCTTTTTCTGCGCTAATACTATAAAGTGAGTTGATCAGATTTATATCGGCAGCATTGAGCATGAAGCTTTTTTCAAAATAGACAAATGCACTGTCCTTGTTGCCGAGTTGCAAATATGTTTTAGCGATATTGATATTCGGTTCGTATGTGTTTGGTTGTTGTTTCAGGAGCCGCTGATTGGTTTCTATCGACTTTGCAAAATTCCCCTTCTTGAAATACGCGTAGCTCAAATTGGCATATACTTCTTTCTGAAAAGGGTATTTGGAAATATACTTTTCATAGAGCGGGATGGCTCTATCCAAATCTTCTTTGTTGTGATAATAAAGCGCCATGTTAAAGCAAGGTGCCACAAAGTTGGAATCAATCTCAGTGGTACGCTGATACGCAGCTAAGGCCTCATCCATCCTTCCCAGTAATTCGTAGGTGCGCCCCAAATCGTAAGTGGCATTCAAAAATGGGGGATAAATTTCAATCGCCTGCCTGAAGTGCGTTGCGGCTTCCTCGCGCATACGGCTTTGCTCCGCAGGAACCTGCACATTAGCAGATGCAATAAGCAGGTGAACACCCAGCAGGTTGTGTGCCTGAGCCGATGAATCCACCACGGTGATATCATGCTTAAACAAAGTAAGTCGATCTTTCCACTGCGAATTACGAGCAAGCGTCACCGAAGAATAAATTACAAGCAGTGCTAATACCACAGCAGAAAATGGCTTAGGAATAGACTTCCAATCCACAATGCCCGGAGTAGTATCTTGCCGGAGTAGCTTGAAGATGATCCAAGCTAAAAGTACACTGAATCCAATGGATGGAATGAGTAAAAAACGGTCCCCCAGCATTCCGGGAATTGGATGTGTGAGATTGGAAAATACGGCTATGCTGATCAGGAAAAATAAAATGGCCCAAGACAACAAAGTATTTCGGCTGGCCAACCACAAGGATGAAACAAGTAGAAGAATGAAAATAATTAACGGAACGAATGCTTCCGGAGCTGTTAAGGGTGTTGGTTTTATATACGAATATCCGTAATAAAAACTCATAGGATAGGGAAACAAAGTCAAGCGAAAATACTTGCCCAAAACCAGCATAGCGGTTCCTATTTTGACAGAATACGGATCGGTGCTCTCGAGTGGATACTCGATATACTTAATTGGTCGCACACTCTGCACCGGTGTAAGGTCAGCCGCTTTTGTTTCGTTTATGCTGTAGTAGGTTCGCTCCAGCGAAGAGGCAAAGTCATTATTCCCGGAGGGTGTGGCTATAGCAAAATAAAGAGCCACCGAAACAGGCAACAGCATTACAGCAACCCGAGATAGCAAATGTTGCTTGTTGCTCCATAATAAATAAATAGCCAGCAATACAAATGGAGCAGATAGTACATTTAGGCTGAAAATACTGCCCAGAGCAAATGTGTAAATACTAAAGGCAGATAAAATGACCATAGCCACAGCCACCAACCAAGTGAGTGGCAAAAATTTTCTATTGGCAAATCCGACAATAAACAGTGCAATCAAAAATCTAAATGAATGAAGCGAATAAAGCATCGTTGCTGCATAAATCGCAAGGAGAGCTATGCCTGTATACCTGAATTTTTTATTTCCCGATATAGTCTGCAGCGAAATGAATACGAGCAAAACAGTTTCAATGAAGCTGGGAGAATAATTCAGTTTCAGAATAGCAAACAGACCCAGCAGCGTGATAGGAGCCACGAGCATTAGCTGCAACTCTTTGCGAACAAACATCTGTGTAACAGACAAAAAGATAAAAGGTAAAACAGCCAACCAAATACTTCCGGAATAGATGCCGATGGCCGCCATCGAAAATGGAACAGCTACCACCGTAGCAAACGACAAAAACACCAGGGGGTTTTTCAAAAATTTAAAATCCAGGGGATGGTCTATTTCTGACACAAGTGCAGTGTTGGACTGTAACTGTTGATACAACTTACGTAAACTATCGCGCACCTCCGGTAGTAATGTTTTGAAGTTCTTTACGGCAAATAGTGCCGATACAGCAAACAAGATTACAGCAATGAGAACCAACTGCTGAAACACCGAATAAAGGCGAGCATACAAGACTGCCGGTATGAGCAGCAAGGCGGTGAGTAGCAGCACTCTGCCAAACGAAGCGCTGCTTAACAGCGTAACAGAAACCGGCACCAGCAATACAAAAGAAATAGTGGTACTCTTAGAAAGAATACCCAGATAAAAGAAAAGTGGCACCAAGAAGAGATGAGGAAGTGATTTTTTTTCTGAAAAAACAATAGCAGAACGCCAACTGAGTAAACCAAACATCAGCGCAAAAATTTCATCGCGATTTTTAATGCTGGCGACCACCTCGGTATGTATGGGATGCGCGGCAAAAATGAGTGCAGCTAAAAGCGGAAATAAATCGTGGTGCGACTTAAAAGCTACTTTCAGTGTGTTGAACAACAGCACACAGAGTAAGGCGTAAAAAACAACATTGAAAAAGTGACTGACATGAGGGTTATCGCCAAAAAAACTATTTTCTATTGCAAAGGAAACCAGCACAATAGGACGATATTCATACTTATATCCGGCCTTGTCTTCATAATAAGGCGAAGTAAAAATTTCGGGGATAGCTGAAATTCCCTTTGAAGTAAGTCGGTGATTTTGGGTTACCAATTCATCATCCAGGTTGTAATCGTTCGGGATGGAATTAGCATAAATGATAAAACTGAAAATGAATATCAGATACGGTGCCCAATCCACTCTCCTGCCTAAGCCGGAGGCGGCTGCGGTGCCTTTTTCCGCTGGTTTTCTTATTGTCTTTTGTTGCTTTGACATACTACACTCCAAACTCTGTAAGCACCTTCCAGATACTATATTTTAATTTTTCAATAACGGGCCGTCCTACCAATAAATCCCGCTCCCTTAACTGCGGGTTATACTTCCGCAGTGCAGTAACATAATCGCGATAATAATTGAACAAAACAACATCTGCACCATGAATCACCTCGCGGATAGTTGTTGCGTTGTAATGAATAAATACAATTGGGTATTGCCCGTTAATCAGGATGCGATAATCACTTATCACTCTGCGGCATACGTCTGTATTCCAGCCTGCCACGTTGCAACCCTGATGCCGCACGATGTGTGCATTTGCGTCCATCACCGGCACCAAGTCTAAATACTTCTGATCGTCAAAAAGTCCGCGAAAAGAATTTTTTTCGCATCGGTAGGCACAGCAATCAGCCCACCATTGCAACGTTTCAAGAGCCTTGGCACCGGCACCCACAAAACCGGCATTGAATAATCCTACACGAAAATTTGCCTCAAACCAATTCTGTTCCTTGCGAGGGCTGTATTTATAGTAATGAGGAGTTAAAATGACGGAGTGCTGATCTAATAAATTGAAAAGAAAAGTGTAGTCGGAGTAGAAATAAAGATCATTATCGAGATAAATAATTTTCCCGGTTTCATGCTCTGTTAAAAGATACTTCATAAAGACGGGCTTCAAACTCCACCTTAACTTATCTTTATAATGATGATATTTTGAAATAATAATATCGGCAGAGGGTTGCTTGCTCACATCATCCAGATGATAAAACTTGCAATTTTTGTGTTCAGGATGTGTACCACTATCAGTTACCAAAACGTGCAGTAAACAACTACTGAACCCGCTCAACGAATCAGCAAGCGCAAAAACTTTATACAAATGACTGGCTGTTGTTATCGTGCAGAAGTGATTCACCAGAGCAATATAGAAATTTGAGGGAATGCTTATTTAAAATCTTGGGCTAATACTTTATTCAAATATTGCGCTACAAACAAATGTCCTTCGTTATTCCAATGCCCATCCGGGTAATCACGGTATTGCGACCGTTGATAGTCAGGCAATAGCCAAAGTGCTTTAAGTGTGCTATCATTTAGCAAGGTGGCATGGCGAGTAACCAGATTCGTTTCCACTTCCTTTACCTCCGGAATAAATACAAGTCGCAAATTGACCTGGTGTGTATGGCAAATTTCTACAATTCGGTACAAATACTTAAGTGTTATAGTTGGCTGCCGAATAGTTTGCATCGCTTGCAGTTTTTCCTGCACTCTGAATTGGAGGGCATAGAGCCTGGAGAGTAAGCTGCTTTTCGAAACTATCCATTGAAATTTGGAGGTAGGGCGTTTGAGGTAATACTTCTCGTTACATAAGTAATGATAGGCTGACTGTAGATCATCAAAGTGACGGCCATCAATATCTGCAGGAACGGCACCTGCATTGGTCCAATAATACATTTCGGAGTCAGGGCTTGCATTTCTGTCATGTGCCATATAATCATTTCCGGCAAAAAACATCACTAACACAACGCTCGGTTCCAATTCTTGCACATATCGCTGCGCTATTAAACTGTATTGCAACGGATCTACTGCCGGAATTCCTAAGTTAAAAACCTGCAGGCTGGTATCCTTTGACAGCAAATCGCAAAAAGCACTATCCTGCATAGGGCGGGCACTCAAGCCCCAAGTAAAACTATCGCCAATGACCAACACTCGTTTTTTCAACGTATCTTTCGTTTGAAAATTGGCCGTGCGAAAACCATTGCTGTTTATGGCAATATGCTCCTGTGCCCAATAGCTGCTATCGGCTACCAGTATTGCATCACTTCCTGTTTTAAACTGCGGGATTACATAAAGTGAATCCACGGCCTTAAACGAAAGCCAGTTGGGACGAAGGTCTCCTGGTTGGAAACCAATCCACCGAAGCGTAATCTCCATCATAATAGCGGCTACAAACAGGAGGAAAAGCCAAAAGAGCAGAACACGCTTATTCATCAGTTTAAAAACTAGTAGCAACTTGATCTACATAGTCCCACACATCCCATCCTTTTTTGCCAAAGTTGTGATATACGTGCACCAATGCCGGCCTCACTTTTGTTTTAAAGGCATCGTCTGAAAAATGTCCGCTATCATCTATCATCAACCGGGGGTTGTTGTAGTCAGCTATGTAATTATACTTCTTTGGTAATAATGGATTATGCTGCAAATTAAATTCCCACACTGTAGCAATTAAGGTGCCTTGATCGCGGGTGTACCAATCAGGCAGATTAAAGATTCGCATCGTTTTATCAAACCAAGCGTTTAGAAAATTTTCACTGGTATCGTCAAATAAAAAAACGCCTCCATTCCAATGTTGAAATTCTTTATCCTTTACCTCAAT